>NZ_JAIUKB010000023.1:0-98434 GCF_020176785.1 Saccharopolyspora sp. 6V
CTGGGGGCTTATCGAAAACTCGCGCGGGCCGGGGGCCGGTGCAGGGGCGGGACGGGCGAACCCCCCGCCGGCGGGGGGGGGGGCCCCCCCCCCACGCCCATTTCGGGGAAATCGTCGGAATGCGGATGGGCGTTACACCGGACTTCGGTCGCCACGACTTCGGGTGACAAGTGTGTGACAACCCGCTGTCGGGGTGCTAGCGTTGACCGCGGTTGCAGTTTTGGTTCCCAGAAGTACTAAAAAGTGCCTGCGAGACAAGTGTGGCGCAGGCGCTTTGTTGTGCCGGAGGCCATTCGGCCCGGGTGATCATCTCGGCGACTTGGGGTTGACGCAGTGTCGGCCCTGGCCATCTGAAGTAGGAGTAAAGAGAATGGCTACCGGTACCGTTAAGTGGTTCAACGCTGAAAAGGGCTTCGGCTTCATCACCCCCGACGGGGGTGGATCCGATGTGTTCGCCCACTACAGTGCGATTGACGCCTCCGGTTTCCGCACGCTGGACGAGAACCAGCGCGTGGAGTTCGAGATCGCCCAGGGCCCGAAGGGTCCGCAAGCTTCGCAGATTCGCGGCATCGCCTGAGTCAAGCCGATAGCGAGAGGCCCACGCCTGCCAGGCGTGGGCCTCTCGCATGTTCGTCGTGGGCGCCGGCCGCGACGCGGTAGGCTGCCCACCCCGCTGAAGTCGATCTTTGCGAGGTTCCGGGTGTCCCTTCGTGTGTTCGTCGCCGGAGCCACCGGCGTGGTCGGTACGACGCTGCTGCCGAAGCTGCGGGAACGCGGGCACCACGTGACCGCGCTGCTGCGCACCGCCGGCCGCGCGCAGGGCGTGACCGGTGCCGACGAGGTCGTGGTGGCCGACGTGCTGGACCTGCCGCGGCTGCGCCAGGTGCTGCAGCGCGCGGAGCCGGACGTGGTGGTGGCGCAGGTGTCCGGCTTCCGCGGACCGGACTTCGACGACGCGCTGGCCCGCACCTCGCGGCTGTGGGAGCAGGGCACCGGGAACCTGGTCGAGGCGGCGGCCGATGCCGGGGTGCGCCGCGTGGTGGCGCAGAGCATGGTCGCCGCGTACTGCCCGAACGGCCACGACGTGCTGGACGAGGACTCGCCGCTGTGGATCGACGCCCCGGGGCGCTGGGGCGAGGTGGTGCGGGCGGTGGCCGACATGGAGCGCGCGGTCGTGGAGCGCACCGACCTGGAAGGCGTGGTGCTGCGCTACGGTTCCCTGTACGGGCCGGACACCTGGTACGCGCCGGGCGGACTGGTGCACGAGCAGGTCCGGGGCAGCGCGCTGCCGCTGGTCGTGGACGGGGTCGGGCTCACCTCGTTCACCCATGTGGAGGACGCGGCCAGCGCCGTCGTGGAAGTGCTGGAGGCAGGGGAGACCGGCACCTACAACGTGGTGGACAACGAACCCGCGGAATACGCCGAGTGGTTACCGGCGTACGCCCGGATGATCGGGGGCCCGGCGCCGTTGTCGCTGACGTTGGACCAGGCCAGGGCGCAGCTGGATTGGCTCACCGTGCACCGGCTGACCGAGCAGCGGGGGGCGACGAATTTTCGGCTCCGGGAGACGTTGGGCTGGCGTCCGGGATGGCCCAGTTGGCGTGAGGGATTCGCGACGATGTTCGGCCTCTGGCCGGGCTGAGCGCCGGGGCGAGTTCGCACTGGAAATGGCGAGTTGCTTTCGCGCGTCCGGTGGCGCGGAAAGGCCGGGATCGCTCGTTCCAGGCGGTGCAGGTGATCGTGGTTAAGCTACCGGGTTCCGGAATGGTGCGGGGCAAGTTCTAGGAACTTTCCGAAAAGAACTTGACCTCCGTATCGGGTGCGACTAATGGGTCCGCAACGCGCCGCGCGCCGGAATCCGGCATTCGTCGTGATCGGCGCGCGGCGCGCGGGGATCCCGTCAGTCGCGTTCGTAGTCCTCGTCATCGGGGACCACCAGCTGCTGGTCCGCGAGATCGGCCGGATCGGCCTCCGCGGACGATTCGGCGGGGACGGTGAGGTCCTCGCCCGCGGTGTCCTCGGCGGGACGGTTCTGATCGGCTGCGTCGGCTTCCGGAGTCTCGGAGTTCACGGCGCTCCTTCCGCGGATCGGGCTTCTCGACGCCACCGTATCGGTCCCGGCCGCGTTCAGCCCCCGAGCGGCGGGAAGTCCGGCCGGCGCCGCTCGTGGAAGCTGCGCACCCCCTCGCGCACGTCGGGGCGGCCGAAGGCGGTGACCATCCGGTTGTTCGCGTCGGCCCGGGCCGTCTCCAGTCCGCTGTCCAGGCCGGAGTAGATCTGCTCCTTGATGTCGGCCAGCGACGCGGGGGAGCACTCGGTGGCCAGCACGTGCGCGTACTCCAGCGCCGCCGCCAGCACCTCCGAGGCGGGCAGCACCCGGTCCACCAGTCCCATCCGGTGCGCCTCGGTGCCCGGCAGGGTCCGGGCCGAGAGCATCAGGTCCAGCGCGGCGCCCGCGCCCACCAGCTTCGGCAGCAACCAGGAGATGCCGTGCTCGGCGACCAGGCCGCGCCTGCTGAACGCGGTGGTGAACTTGGCGTCCTCGGCCGCGAAGCGCACGTCCGCGAACAGGGCCGCGACCAGGCCGATCCCGGCGACCGGCCCGTTGATCGCGGCGATGATGGGTTTGCGGATCCGGATCGACAGCGAGATCGCCCGCTCGTCGACGTCCGGCTCGGGGGTGTCGCCCAGTGCGGAGAGGTCCGTGCCCGCGCAGAACCCGCGCCCGGCACCGGTGACGACCACCGCGCGCACGGACGGGTCGGCGTCGGCTTCTTCCAGCAGGTCGAAGTAGCGCCGCCGCATGCTCGGCGTCCACGCGTTGAGCCGGTCCGGCCGGTTGAAGGTCAGCAGCAGCACCGCATCCCGGTGCTCGACCAGGATCTCGTCGTCCTCCGGCACCTGATCACCTCCGTGGCGAGTGCTTTCGGAAACTACCGAGCCGCACCAGGGGGTTCAACCGGCGATCGAGCGACCCGGACGGGCGAGCAGAGATCACCACCCGTGATCGCTCCGGCGCGGACGAGATGCTCGGTCTCCGCGGTCGCCGACCACGTCGCGCCTGATGAAGTCGTGCAGGACCTGCCGCATCCGCGGGACCGAACGTTCCGGGCGGCCGGTGAGGACTCCGATGCCGAGTCCGTCGATCAGGGCGGTCAAGCGCACCGCGAGCTCCTCGGCGTCACCGCCGGTGAACACGCCCTGCCGCTGCCCCTGCCGGATGGTTCGCGCGATCGTGTCGTGCCACCGGGTGTAGGAATCGCCGTGCAGCCCGCGCAGCTCGGGGCGCAGCGCGCTCTCGTTCCACACCTGCAACCAGATCGACCACTCGCGGCGCAGCTCCGGGGAGCCGGGCAGCTGGAGCTCCACCAGGCGCAGCAGCCGCCGGTGCGCGTCGTCGATGCTGTGCAGCTCGGCGACCTGCCGGTCGAAGGCCTGGCGCACCGAGTGCCGCAGCGCCTCGGTCAGCAGGTCGTCGCGACCCGGGAAGTGGTAGTGGATCGCGGCCGCGCTCACCCCGCACGCCTCGGCGATGTCGGCGACCCGCACCGAGTGGTAACCGCGCTCGGCGATGAGCTCCCAGGCCGCGTCGAGGATCTGCTGGTAGCGGTCGCCGCCGGACCGTTCCGGTGGACGTGCCGCCCGCCGCGGTGCCGCGGCCACCGTCTCCGCGTCGTCCTGGCCGTTGATCAGCCAGTTCACCGTCACCTGGCCGAGCTCGGCGATGCGGGTGAGCTCGACCGGCGTGAACCGCCGGACCCCGCTCAGCGACTTGGACAGCTTGCTGGCGTCCAGCCCGATCCGGTCGGCGAACTCCCGGTGGCTGCCCTGGTGTGCGGCCACCACCTCGCGAACCCTGGCGCGCAAGGCGGCGGGTCCGGCGTCTTCGGGCGGTTCGGAGGTCATCGTCTCGTGCGGTCGTGGGGTCGGGGAGTCAGGCGCGGCGCGCGGGCAGGACGCTACCAGCGCCGCGGAAACCCTCGAACTGCGTGCGCGGCGGTTCCGGACGGTGACCGGGGACCGTTCCTTAGCACCTCACGGTCCGCTTGATCGGCCCCCCTCAGCCGAGACGAGCCGTCGGTGCACCGTCAGGATGTGGGAATGACGGGAACTACCGCCTCGACGACGACGCAGCGGTGGCAGGCGCTGGGGGTGTGCCTGCTGGCGGGATTCATGACCCTCCTCGACGTCAGCATCGTCAACGTCGCGCTGCCGTCCATGCAGCAGGGGCTGGACGCCCCGCCGGTGGCGCTGGGCTGGGTGGTGTCCGGCTACGCGTTGACCTTCGGGCTGGTGCTGGTGCCCGCCGGGCGGCTCGGCGACGACCGCGGGCGCAGCCGGATGTTCGTGCTCTCGCTGCTGCTGTTCACCGCGGCCAGCGCGGCCGCCGGCTTCGCGCCGTCGGCCCTCTGGCTGGTGGTCGCCCGGCTGGTGCAGGGCGTCGCGGGCGGCATGCTCAACCCGCAGGTCCTGGGCCTGATCCAGCAGCTGTTCCAGGGCCCCGAACGGGCGAAGGCCTTCGGCATGTTCGGCGCGGTCATCGGCGTGTCCACCGCGATCGGCCCGCTGCTGGGCGGGCTCATCATCGAGTTCGCGGGGAGCGAGCAGGGCTGGCGCTGGGTGTTCTTCGTGAACGTGCCGATCGGGCTGTTCGCGCTGGCGTTCGCCGCGAAGGTGCTGCCGAAGGACGAGGTGGAGGAAGGGCCGCGCAGCCTCGACCTGGTCGGGGTGCTGCTGCTGGCCGGGGCGTTGCTGGCGGTGCTGCTGCCGCTCATCCAGCAGGAGAGCGGGGCGGGCACGCCGTGGTACCTGCTGGGCGCGGCGCCGGTGCTGCTGGTGCTGTTCGTGCTGTGGGAGCGGTACTACCGCGGCCGCGGCCGGGAACCGCTGGTGGACCTGGGGCTGTTCAGCATCCGCAGCTACAGCTTCGGCACCGCGCTGGGGATGCTGTACTTCGCCGGGTTCACCAGCATCTTCTTCGTGCTGGCCCTGTACTTCCAGCGCGGGCTGGGGTATTCGCCGCTGCAGGCGGGGCTGGCGATGACGCCGTTCGCGATCGGTTCCGCCACGTCCTCGGCGTTGAGCGGGCGGCTGGTGAACAGGTTCGGCCGGTCGCTGGTGGTGCTGGGGCTGGTGGGGGCGCTGGCGGGACTGGTGGTGACCGATCTGCTGCTGTCGACGGGGCCGGGGGCGGCCGCGGGCCTGGTGGTGGCGGCACCGCTGCTGCTGGCCGGGGTCGGCAGCGGGCTGGTCATCTCGCCGAACCAGACCGTCACGCTCTCCAAGGTGGACGCGGCCCGGGGCGGGACCGCGGCGGGCGTGCAGCAGACGGGGCAGCGGCTCGGCACGGCCATCGGCACCGCCACCGCGTCCGGGTTGTTCTTCGGCGCGATCGCCACCGGCGGCTACGACGCGGCGATCTCGATCGGGCTGCTCGTCGCGGTCGGGTTCGTGACGCTGGCGCTGCTGCTGGCGGTGGCCGAGCAGCTCATCCTGACTCGGCGTCGCTGACCGGTTCGGCGGTGGCCAGCCGGGACTTGCGGTACCCGTAGAGCAGGTAGATCGCCAGGCCGACCACGAGCCACACGGCGAACCGCAGCCAGGTCAGCACGCTCAGGTTCGACATCAGGTACAGGCAGGCGACGGCGGTCAGCACGGGCAGCACCGGGGACCACGGCATCCGGAACGGGCGCGGCAGGTCCGGTTCGCGGCGGCGCAGCACCGGGATCGCGATGGCCACGATGACGAAACCGGACAGCGCGCCGATGCTGACCATGTCGGCGAGCTCGGAGATCGGGATGAACCCGCCGAGCAGCATCACCAGCACCGCGCCGCCGATCGTCACCCGGTGCGGGGTCCCCCACTTCCGGTGCACCTGGGAGAGCTTCGGCGGCAGCAGCCCGTCCCGGCTCATCGCGAACCCGATCCGGCCGATGGTCACCAGCTCCACCATCATCACCGAGGTCAGGCCGGTGACGGCGCCGAGCGCGATGAGCGCGGCGACCCAGTGCGCGCCGACCGAGTGGAAGGCGGCGGCCAGCGGTGCGGCTTCGTCGATCTGCCGGTAGTCGACCATCGCGCTGAGCACGAGCGCCACCAGCACGTACAGCACGGTGCACACGATCAGGCTGCCGAGCAGGCCCACCGGCAGGTCCCGCTTGGGCCGCTTGGTCTCCTCGCCGAGGTTGGCCAGCGCTTCGAAACCGGTGTAGGCGAAGAAGACGATCGCGGCCGCGGTGAGCACCCCGCCGAACCCGTACATCGACTGCTCCATGCCGAGCGCCGCGGACACCAGCGGCTGCTCCAGCACGCTCGCGCCCTGCTCGGCGGGCTGCGCGGGCGGCACGAACGGGGTGAGGTTCGCGCCGGTGAAGAAGAACAACCCGGCGATGACGACCAGCACGCAGACCGACACCTTGACCACGACCAGCACGTTGGTCAGCCAGGACGACTCGCGGATGCCGAGCACGGCCACGATGGTGAGCACGCCGATGATGAGGACGGCGCCGACGTTGACCGTCGCCTCCTCGCCGAACCACTCCGGCGGCAGCCCGAGCAGGCTGGAGACGTAGCCCGACCAGCTGCGGGACACCACCGCGGCGCCGAGCGCGAACTCCAGCAGCAGGTCCCAGCCGATGATCCAGGCGAAGATCTCGCCGAGCGTCGCGTACCCGTAGGTGTAGGCGCTGCCCGCCGTCGGCACCGCCGCGGCCAGCTCGGCGTAGCAGAGCGCGGCCAGCGCGGCGACCACGCCGCCGATCAGGAACGCCACCACCACCGCGGGCCCGGCGTGCTCCTTGGCCTCGACGCCCGCCAGCGTGAAGACACCGGTCCCGATGATGATGCCGATGCCGAAGCCGACGAGGTCGACACCGGACAGCCGCCGCGCGAGGCCGCTGCGTTCGGTGCGGTCCAGCACGTGCTGGACGGGAAGAGTTCGCAGAACACCCACGGGCAGCACGGTAGAAGCTCGCGGAGGTGAAAGCGAAACATCCGGCGCGGCGTGATGGACCTGGTACCGGAGTGGGACCGATCGGCGCAGCGCGGCGACCCGTGCGGGCCAGCGGCTGCGCCGATCGGGGGCTCAGGCCACGACCTGGGTGGTGTCCCGGTCCCACGCCCGGTGCCCGGCGAGCACCGCGGCGAACTCCTCGATGAACTCGGCGGGCAGTCCCGCGCCGCCGGGCACCGCGGTCACCACGCCCTGGTCGCTGACCACGTTGTCGCCCTCGCCGGCGTGCCGCACGAAGTCCAGCCCGGCGCGTTGCAGTAGGGCGAGCCCCTCGTCGCTGGCGCCGACCGGCTTGGCGTGTTTGAACGCCTCCGCCACGAAGTGCGCCGCGTAGCCGTCCTTGGACAGCGCCTGCACGCTGTCGGCGCCCCCGGGCACGATCACCGCGTCGTAGACCGCGGAGGACACCGTGGGGATCGCGCGGTCCACCTCGACCTGGCTCTCGTCGGCGCCGCGCACGCTGCCGTCGCGGGTGCCGAGCACCTCCGCGACCGCGCCGCGCTCGGCGAAGCCGTCGCGCAGCTGCGCCACCTCCGCCTGGTCGACCCCGTCGGAGACGAGCAGCGCGATGGTGCGGGTGGCGATGGTGTCCTGCACCGAGTTCGCCTGGCTCAGCGCGGGAGAGCGGTCGTCGTGGCCCGGTCCGGACGCGGCCTCGGGCGGGGTCACACCGATCCCCTCGGCGACGGCGACGGCGAGGTCGTGGTCGATGTGGTTGATCTGCGCGACCGCGCCCTCCCGCACGTGCATGTGCTCGACCTTGCCGAGTTCGAAGCGGAACGCGGCGATGATGTGCTCCCGCTCCCACCAGGCCATGCTGTTCCAGAACAGCCTCGCCTGGGTGTAGTGGTCCTGGAAGCTCTCGCTGCGTTGGCGGATCTTCGCGCCCTCCACCTTCTCCTGGTAGTGCTCGAAGGCGCCCTCGCCGGCCCCGGCGAGCACCGGGCAGCCGCCGCCGAGGCTGTTGTTCGAGTAGCTGGCCTGCCCGCGGTGGATCCGGTGCTGCTGGAACCCGTCGCGCTGGTTCGTGGAGACCTCCGCGACCGGCCGGTTCACCGGGATGTGCGCGAAGTTCGGTCCGCCCAGCCGGATCAGCTGGGTGTCCAGGTAGGAGAAGTTCCGCGCCTGCAGCAGCGGGTCGTTCGTGAAGTCGATGCCGGGCACCACGTTCGCGGTGTGGAAGGCGACCTGCTCGGTCTCGGCGAAGAAGTTGTCCGGGTTGCGGTCCAGCACCATCCGGCCGACCGGGCGCACCGGCACCTGCTCCTCCGGGATGATCTTCGTCGCGTCCAGCAGGTCGAAGTCGAAGTCGTGCTCCCGGGACTCCTCGACCAGCTGCACGCCCAGCTCCCACTCGGGGAAGTTCCCGGACTCGATGGCGTCCCACAGGTCGCGGCGGTTGAAGTCGGGATCCTTGCCCTGCACCTGCTGGCACTCCTCCCACACCAGCGAATGGGTGCCCAGCTTCGGCTTCCAGTGGAACTTCACGAACGTGCCGGTGCCCGCGGCGTTGACGAACCGGAACGTGTGCACGCCGAAGCCCTGCATCATGCGGTAGCTGCGCGGCAGCGCCCGGTCCGACATCAGCCACATGATCATGTGCAGCGTCTCGGGCTGCAGCTGCACGAAGTCCCACAGCGTGTCGTGCGCGGACTGCGCCTGCGGGATCTCGTTGTGCGGCTCCGGTTTCACCGCGTGCACGAAGTCGGGGAACTTGATGCCGTCCTGGATGAAGAACACCGGCATGTTGTTGCCGACCAGGTCGTAGTTCCCCTCCGCGGTGTAGAACTTCGTGGCGAAGCCGCGCACGTCGCGCACCGTGTCCGCCGAACCGCGCGAACCCGCGACCGTGGAGAAGCGGACGAACACCGGGGTGCGCCGCTGCGGATCGGTGAGGAACTTCGCGGCCGTGTAGTCGGCGAGGGAGGAGTCGTAGGCCTCGAAGTAGCCGTAGGCGCCCGCGCCGCGCGCGTGCACCACCCGTTCCGGGATGCGTTCGTGGTCGAAGTGGGTGATCTTCTCCCGCGCGTGGAAGTCCTCCAGCAAGGTGGGTCCGCGCGCGCCCGCGGTCAGCGAGTCGTCGGTGTGGCCGACGCGGACACCCTGCTGAGTGGTGAGGTAGGTGTCCTGCGGGTCGTGCCGCACTTCGTCGAGCTGGTCCTGCTTGTCGCGGTGAGAAGTCATGCCGAGCCTCCGGGAACGGGTAGTCCGTGCCCGATGGGTGCCCGCCCGGGCGGACCGGCATGCATCCGTGGCGGCGTCAGCCGAAGAACGGCAGCTGGTGGATGATCTCCGGGGCCGCCGCCAGCACCAGGAAGTGGATGGCGCGGCCGGCCAGGCTCACGCCGAGGAAGCCCAGCAGCGGCAACCCCGCCGCGCCGGAGAGGAAGCACAGCACGGTGAACGGCGGGAAGCTCGCCACCGCGCTCACGAACAGCACGCCCAGCCCCCACCACGGGTGCTGCTCGGTGCGGGCGTGGAACTTCTCCAGCCACGCCGCCCAGCGGCCGCCCTTGCGCGCCTCCGCCATCCGGCCGAGCCGGGTGCCGAGGCTGAACCCGCCCCGGCCCGCCAGGTAGAACAGCGTCTTGCCGGTCATCTGCCCGACCGCGGCGGCCAGCGCCAGCGCCCACCAGTTCAGCCCGTCCACGGTGGTGAGCACGCCGACGAGGTACAGCTCGATGTTGGCCAGCGGGAAGACGCTGCCCAGCAGCGCGGTGCCCGCCGTGGCCAGCAGCCACCCGATCATCGCGGGAACCCGGAGGTGGGTGCGCGCCTGCTGCCGAGGCGAGGGCGAGCGGGCATCGGGACGTACTCCACGGAACTCGGGCGCGGGACGGACCTCGAACGGGGACGGACCTCGAACGGGGGAACGGACCTCGAACGGGGGAACGGGCCGACCTTACCGGGCGGCGGATCGGCGCCGGTCAGCCCGGTTCGTCGGCGTCCGGGTTCCAGGAGAGCAACCGGACCCGGCTGACCGTGCGCAGGTGCCTGCGCATCGCGGCGGCCGCGGCCCGCGGCTGCCCGGCGCGGATGGCCTCGGCGATGCGCTCGTGCTGGGCCAGCGACTTCGGCGGGCGGTGCGGCTGGCGCAGCGATTCCTGGCGGCTCTCGGCGATCTCGGTGGCGATGGTGCGCATGAACTCGGCGAGCATCGAGCTGTGCGCGGCGGCGGTGACGGCCGCGTGGAACCGGCGGTCGCCTTCCCCGCCGAGTTCGCCGCGCTCCACCTGGGCGCGCATGTCGGCCAGCGCCGCGTCGATCTCGGCGAGGTCGGCGGTGGTGCGGCGTTCGGCGGCGAGCTCCGCGAGCTTGGTCTCCAGCCCTTCGCGGGCGTCGAGCACGTCCGGCAGCCGGTCGCGGCGGGCCACCAGCTCGTCCACCGGTTCGCCGTCCAGCTCGCGGCGCGCCAGGTAGGTCCCGCCGCCGTGGCGGACTTCGACGAGGCCCTGCACCTCCAGCACCACGATGGCCTGGCGCACGGAGGCGCGGCTGACCCCGAGCCGTTCGGCGAGTTCGCGCTCCGGCGGCAACCGGTCGCCCACGTCCAGGCCGGAGGCGGCGACGTGCTCGCGCAGGCGCAGCACGACCTGCTCGTAGAGCCTCGGCCTGGTCAGCGGCCGCAGCGCGTCGGACACCGGCGCCTCCCTCCCGCTTCGGCGCGGAATGGCCAGGTTAGCACCGGGAAAGCGGTCCAGTGGTCCGCGCGCCGGACCACTTCGGGTCTTGACGCCCCGGGGGCGTCGGCGCACAGTGGTCCAGCCAGTGAACCACTGTGTCCGGGCTCACCCGAGGCGCATGGACGGTGAGGAGACAACGGTGTCGCCCGAGCTGATATCCATCTACGCGCTCGTGGCCTGCTTCGTGCTGGCCACGACGATGTCGGTGAACATGGGGGTGCTGTCGTTCGCCGCGGCCTTCGCCGTCGGCAAGCTCGTCGGCGGCCTGTCCGACGACGACATCTTCGCCGGGTTCCCCGGCGACATCTTCGTGGTGCTCGTCGGCGTCACCTACCTGTTCGCGATCGCCCGCGCCAACGGCACCACCGACTGGCTGGTGCACTGGGCGGTGCGGCTGGTCGGCGGCAGGCTCGTGGTGATCCCGTGGGTCATGTTCGGCATCGCGGCGCTGCTCACCGCCATCGGCGCGGTCAGCCCCGCGGCCTGCGCGATCATCGCGCCGATCGCGCTGAACCTCGCTGCCCGGCACGGCATCAACCCGCTGCTGATGGGGGCGATGGTCGTGCACGGCGCGCAGGCAGGCGGTTTCTCGCCGATCAGCGTCTACGGCGTCATCGTCAACGGGGTCGTCGCCGACAACGCGCTGCCCGGCAGCCCGCTGGTGCTGTTCCTGGGCAGCTTCGCGCT
Source organism: Saccharopolyspora sp. 6V (assembly GCF_020176785.1). Lineage (NCBI taxonomy): Bacteria > Bacillati > Actinomycetota > Actinomycetes > Pseudonocardiales > Pseudonocardiaceae > Saccharopolyspora > Saccharopolyspora sp. 6V. The sequence continues at coordinate 11,383 of NZ_JAIUKB010000023.1, forward strand.
GAACCTGCTGATCGCGGGCGTGGTGTTCGTCGTGTTCGGCGGGCTGCGCACCGCGCGGGCCGGTTCGCAGCCGGACGACGCCGCCGACGAACCGGAGGTGCTGCGCCTGGACCGGGACCGGATGCTGACGCTGCTCGGACTCGCCTCGCTGGTGGTGTGCACGCTGGTGTTCGAGCTCGACGCGGGCCTGGTCGCGATGACGGTCGCGGTGGTGCTGACCGTGCTGTCGCCGAAGGTCGCCGCGAACGCGCCCGCCGAGGTCACCTGGCCGACGGTGCTGCTGATCTGCGGCGTGCTCACCTACGTCGGGGTGCTGCAGGAGATGGGCACGATCGACTACGTGGGCCACGCCGTCGCCGGGGTCGGGCTGCCGCTGCTGGCGGCGCTGCTGCTGTGCTACATCGGCGGCGTCGTGTCGGCGTTCGCCTCCTCGGTCGGGTTGATGGGCGCGCTGATCCCGCTGGCGGTGCCGTTCCTGGCGACCGGCACGATCGGGCCGATCGGCGTGGTGACGGCGCTGGCGGTGTCGGCGACGCTGGTGGACGTCAGCCCGTTCTCCACCAACGGCGCGATCGTGCTCGCCAACGCCAAGGGCGTGGACCGCGAGGTGTTCTTCCGCCGCCTGATGGTCTACGGCGGGGTGGTGGTCGCGGTGGGCCCGCTGCTGGCGTGGCTCGTGTTCGTCGTCCCCGGACTGGGGTGACATGGAACCGGAGGTAGGCATGGAACTGTTCCCGACGCTGCGCAGGCCGGAGGAGAAGGAGGCGGTGCGCTTCGGCGACCGCGCCCTCACCTACCCGGAGCTGGCCGCCGCCGCGGCGGGCGTCGCCGAGCGCGTCGGCGGTGCCCGGCGGGTGGCGGTGTGGGCCACGTCGGAGCTGGAGACCGCGGTGGCGGTGCTCGGCGCGCTCGCTGCCGGTGCCGCGGTGGTGCCGGTGAACCCGAAGGTGGGGGAGCGGGAGCTCGCGCACATCGCCGGGGACAGCGAACCGGAACTCCTGCTCGCCGCGCCCGGTTTCGAGATCCCGGCGGCGCTGGCCGAGGTTCCGCTGCACGAGGTGGACCTCGCACCCGGCGGCGAGCTGCCCGCCGAACCGGACGAGGAGCAGCCGGCGCTGATCGTCTACACCTCCGGCACCACCGGCCCGCCGAAGGGCGTGGTGCTGCCGCGGCGGGCCATCCGGGCGAACCTCGACGCGCTCGCCGACGCGTGGGAGTGGACCGCGCAGGACGTGCTGGTGCACGCGCTGCCGCTGTTCCACGTGCACGGGCTGATCCTCGGCACCCTCGGGCCGGTGCGGCTCGGCGGGACCGTGCACCACCTCGGCCGGTTCTCCTCGGCGGCGGTGGCCGCGGAGCTGGCCGGCGCGGCGACGATGCTGTTCGGGGTGCCGACGATGTACCACCGCCTCGCCGACGACGCCGAACGCGATCCGGAGCTGGCGGCGGCGGTCGGCCGTGCCCGGCTGCTGGTGTCCGGTTCGGCCGCGCTGCCCGCGGTGGAGCACGAGCGGATCTCCCGGCTGACCGGGCAGCGCGTCGTGGAGCGCTACGGCATGAGCGAGACGATCATGAATTCGGGCGTGCGCGCCTCCGGGGACCGCAGGCCCGGCTACGTCGGCCTGCCCTTCGACGGGGTGGAGATCAAGCTCGTCGACGACGCGGGCGCCGACATCGAGGTCAGCGACGACGAGACCGTCGGCGAGATCCTGGTCCGCGGCCGGAACCTGTTCACCGGCTACCTGAACCGGCCGGACGCCACCGCCGCCGCGTTCGCCGACGGCTGGTTCCGCACCGGCGACGTCGCCACCCGCGCGCCCGACGGCTACCTGCGGATCGTGGGGCGCAAGGCCACCGACATCATCAAGAGCGGCGGCTACAAGATCGGCGCGGGCGAGATCGAGAACGCGTTGCTGGAGCACCCGGTCGTCGCCGAGGTCGCCGTCACCGGGCAGGCCGATCCGGACCTGGGCGAGCGGATCCTGGCCTGGGTGGTGCCGACCGCGGAGCCCGCGGACGCGGACGAGACCGGCCGCGAGCTCGCCGAGCACGTGGCCCGGCTGCTCACCCCGCACAAGCGCCCGCGCGAGGTGCGGTTCGTGGAGTCCTTGCCGCGCAACGAGATGGGCAAGGTCATGAAGAAGGCGCTGGGGTGATCCGGTGGGCGCGCGCGAGCTGATCACCGCGGTGTGCGCGGACTTCACCGAGTTCGCGCCGCGCCGCACCGGAACCCGCCCGGTGGACGGCCCGCTGGGCTGGGACGGCTACGGCGAGCAGCGGCGCCGGGCCGCCGAGCGCACCGGAGCGGCCGAATCCGTGCTGTGCGGGCACGGCGCGGTCGGTTCCGGTCGCGCCGTGCTGGTCGCGTTCGAGTTCGGCTTCCTCGGCGGTTCGGTCGGGGAGGAGACCGGGGCGCGGGTGGTGGACGCCTTCGACCGGGCCCGGGAGCTGCGGCTGCCGGTGGTCTCGCTGGTGGCCTCCGGCGGAAGCCGGATGCAGGAGGGGATCCGCGCGCTCGCCCAGCTGCAGACCATCGCGCGGGCCTGCGCGCGGACCAGGCGGGCGGGCCTCCCGCACGTGGCGGTGCTGCGCGATCCGACGACCGGCGGCATGTGGGCGGCGCTGGGCGCGGGCGCCGACGTGGTGCTCGCGGTGCCCGGCGCCGAGGTCGCGTTCGGCGGCAGCCGGGTGCGCCCCGCCGCGGAGTCCGGAGCGGCGTTCACCGCGGCCGGGAAGTTCGCCGCCGGCCAGGTGGACCGGCTGGTGGCGGAGGACGAGCTGCCCGCGGTGCTCCCCGGTCTGGTGGACCTGCTGCAACCGCGCCGCGCCGTCCCGGAACCCGTCGCGCCGCCCGTCCCGCCGCGGCCGGGCCCCGCCCCGGGCAGCGGGTGGGCGGCGGTGCGGCGCGCCCGCGCGGCGGAGCGCCCGCGCGCGACCGACTACCTGGACCGGTTCTTCACCGGCCGGTTCGCGCTCAGCGGCGACCGGGCGGGTGGTGCGGATCCGGGGATGCTGTGCGGGATCGGCGAGCACGAGGGCCGTCCGGTCGCCTACGCCGCGCAGACCGGTACCGCCAACACCCCGGCCGGTTTCCGCACGGCGGCCCGGCTGGTGCGGCTGGCGGACCGGCTGCGGCTGCCGGTGCTGACGCTGGTGGACACCCCGGGCGCGGCGAACGGCGCGGCCGCCGAACTCGCCGGGGCCGGGCCCGCGATCGGCGAGCTGTTCACCGCGGTCGCCGAGGCGCGGGTGCCGATCACCACGCTCGTGATCGGCGAGGGCGGTTCCGGGGGAGCGCTGGCGCTGGCCGCGCCCGGCTCGACGTGGATCACCGCGGACGCCTACTTCGCGGTCATCGCCCCGGAATCGGCCGCGTCGATCCTCAAGCTCCCGCCGGAGCAGGTGCCGGAGCTGGCCGAGTCGTTGCGGCTGCGCCCCCAGGACGTCGTGGACCTCGGTTTCGCCCGGGGCGTCCTCGGCGAGCCGCCGCGGTGACCGACGGCGGTCGCGCGCTCGCAAGAGAGCCAAGAGGGCAAGGCGGTGCGAGGTGTGATGGTCATCCCCTACCGAACCTCGCTGTGGTCAGGTTAGCCTAACCATACAGGGCTGAGCCGGTCTCGGTACAGGAGAGCGCGCCCGGTCGTGGCAGCAGTCGAGGGGAAGGACGAGATGGACCGCAGTGGCATCAGCGGCCGGGTCGCCGTGGTGACCGGCGCCGCCCACGGTATCGGTACCGCTGTGGTGCACGCGCTCGGGGAGCTGGGGGCGACCGTCGTCGCCGTCGACCTCGACGCCGAGGAACTCGCCGGAGTCGCCTCGACCGCGACCGGCAAGGGCCGCCGCGTGCTGGCCTGCCCCGCCGACGTCGCCGACTCCGCGGCCGTGGAATCCGTGATTGAGCGCGCCGAACGCGAAGCGGGACCGGTGGATCTGCTGGTCAACGTCGCGGGCATCCTGAGCCCCGGCACCGTGCAGGAGATCGACGAGGCGGACTGGCACCGCACCTTCGCGGTGAACACCACCGGCGTGTTCCACCTGTGCCGCTCGGTGTCGAAGCGGATGATCCCCCGCGGCCGCGGTTCCATCGTCACCGTCGGCTCCAACGCCGCGGGCGTCCCGCGCCAGGGCATGGCCGCCTACGGCGCGTCCAAGGCGGCGGCGACGCTGTTCACCAAGTCGCTCGGCCTGGAGCTCGCCGAGCACGGCATCCGCTGCAACGTGGTCTCGCCGGGTTCCACCGACACGCCGATGCAGCACCGGCTGTGGGACGAACGCGGACCCGCCCCGGTGATCGCCGGATCGCTGGAGACCTACAAGACCGGCATCCCGCTGGGCAAGCTGGCCACGGCCGAGGACGTCGCGGAGGCGGTCGTCTTCCTGCTCTCCGATCAGGCCGGGCACATCACGATGCACGATCTGTACGTCGACGGCGGCGCGACGCTGCGCGCCTGAGCCGCCCCTCGACCACCGCCCACGGAAGGCACACATGACCACGGACAGCGATACCACCATGCGCGGAGAATCCGACGATCTCGGCGAGCGCCTCACCCCGGGCGCCCTGCTCGACCGGTATTCGGCGGGTTCCTCGTTCTTCTTCGCCTCGCCGCGCGGTTCGATGCTGGCGCGCGGCGTCGACGCCGTGGTGCCGAAGGCTACCTGCTCCGGGGGGCGCGACCGGCTCCCCGGCCAGGTCGCCGAATTTTTGCGCCACGCCGAGGAGTTCGGCCGGGTGAACCCCGTCGTGGTCGGTGCCGTGCCGTTCGGCGACAACCTGCCCGCGCACCTGGTGCTGCCCGCCGCGGTGGACCGCGCCGAGCCGCTGTCCGAACCGGTGGCCGCGCCGGACGCGCCCCGGGTGGACTACGAGGTGAAGCACGTCCCGGCTCCCGCCGAGTACGAGCGCGCGGTGGAGCGGGTGCTCAAGCGGCTGCGCGACGAGGAGATGAGCAAGGTCGTGCTGGCCCGCTCCCTCGAACTGTCCACATCGGAGCCGGTGGATCCGGGGCGGATGCTGCGCAACCTCGCGGGCACCGATCCGGGCGGTTTCACCTACGCCGTGGACCTCCCGCGGCGCGGCCAGGACGGCACCCGCGACTCCTTCGGCGAACGGGCCGAGACGGGCCGCACCCTGCTCGGCGCCAGCCCGGAACTGCTGGTGTCGCTGGACGGCACCCGGGTGCGCTCCAACCCGCTTGCCGGTTCCCGGCCGCGCAGCGCGGACCCGGACGAGGACCGCCGCCGCGCCGAGGAGTTGCAGCACTCCGAGAAGGACCTCCGGGAGCACGCCGCCGTCGTCGACGCCGTGGTGGCCGCGCTGCGCCCGCTGTGCCGCGACCTCGTCGTCCCCGACGGGCCCTCGGTGGTGCACACCGCCGCCATGTGGCACCTGTCCACCGAGATCACCGGCGAACTCCTCGACCCCGGGACCACCTCGCTGCAGCTGGCCGTCGCGATGCACCCGACGCCCGCCGTGTGCGGCACCCCGCCGGAGGACGCCCGGGTCGCCATCGCCGAAGCGGAACCGTTCGAGCGCGGTTTCTACACCGGGATGGTCGGTTGGTGCGACGCCACCGGCGACGGAGAATGGGTCGTCACGATCAGGTGCGCCGAGATCGAGGACTCCGCGATCCGCTTCTACGCCGGCGCCGGGATCGTCGAAGGTTCCGACCCGGCCGACGAGCTCGCCGAGACCTCCGCGAAGTTCCGCACCGCGCTCTCGGCGATGGGCTGGACGGACGCGCTGTAGCCACCGGCCGCCCCTGCCGACCCCCGAACGAACAGGAACGACGATGCTGCCCGGATGCCCAACCTGGCCCGAGAAGGACGCCGCCCGGTACCGCGAAGCCGGGTACTGGCGCGGGGAGACCTTCGGCGAGATCCTCCGCGTCCGCGCCGCCGAGCACGGCGACCGGGTCGCGGTCGTGGACGCCGAGCGCTCGCTGACCTACGGCGAGCTCGACACCCGCGCCGACCGGCTCGCGGCCGGGCTGCGCGAGCTCGGCATCGGCGCGCAGGACCGGGTCGTGGTGCAGCTGCCGAACATCGCCGAGTTCTTCGAGGTGTGCTTCGCGCTGTTCCGCCTCGGCGCGGTGCCGGTGTTCGCGCTGCCCTCGCACCGGCTGACCGAAGTGGCCTACTTCTGCGAGTTCGCCGAGGCCGCCGCCTACATCACCTGCGACGTGGAGGCCGGGTTCGACCACCGCGCGCTCGCCGCCGAGGTGCGGGCGAAGGTGCCCGGGCTGCGCCACGTGCTCATCGCGGGCGACCCGGGGGAGTCCGGTTTCCCCGCGTTGTCCGGGATCGACGCCGAACCATCCGATGTGGACGGTCCAGGTCCGGGGGACATCGCGTTCCTCCAGCTCTCCGGCGGCAGCACCGGGGTGCCGAAGCTCATCCCGCGCACCCACGACGACTACGCCTACTCGTTCCGCGCCAGCAACGAGATCTGCGGCGTCACCGCGGACACCGTCTACCTGGTGGCGCTGCCCGCCGCGCACAACTTCCCGATGAGCTCGCCCGGCACCTTCGGCGTCCTGCAGGCCGGCGGCAAGGTGGTGCTCTCCCGCCGCCCCAGCCCCGACGAGGTCTTCCCGCTGGTGGAGCGGGAACGCGTCACGCTGCTGGCCGCGGTCCCGCCGCTGGCGCTGGTGTGGCTGGACGCGGCCGCGAACACCGCGCACGACCTATCCAGCCTGGAGGTGCTGCAGGTCGGCGGCGCCAAGTGCAGCGAGGAGGTCGCGCGCCGGGTCCGCCCGGTGCTCGGCGCCACCCTGCAGCAGGTGTTCGGCATGGCCGAAGGGCTCGTCAACTACACCCGGCTCGACGACCCCGAGGACGTCATCGTCACCACCCAGGGCAGACCGATCTCCCCGGACGACGAGGTGCTCGTCGTCGACGACGAGGACCGGCCCGTCGCCCCCGGCGGCACCGGCCACCTGCTCACCCGCGGGCCCTACACGATCCGCGGCTACTACCGGGCCGAGGAGCACAACGCCAAGGCGTTCACCCCCGAGGGCTTCTACCGCACCGGCGACGTCGTGCGGTTCACCGCCGAGGGCAACATCGTCGTCGAAGGCCGCGCCAAGGACCAGATCAACCGCGGTGGCGAGAAGGTCGCGGCCGAAGAGGTGGAGAACCACCTGCTGGCCCACCCCGCCGTGCACGACGCCGCCGTGGTGTCCATGCCCGACCCGTACCTCGGCGAGCGCACCTGCGCCTTCGTGGTGGCGCGCGGCGAGGCGCCGAAGGCCCGCGAGCTGATCAAGTTCGTCCGGCAGCGCGGCCTCGCCGGCTACAAGGTGCCCGACCGCGTCGAGTTCGTCGACGCGTTCCCGCAGACCGGCGTCGGCAAGGTCAGCAAGCGCGACCTGCGCGAAGCGATCCAGCGCGACCTGGTGCCGGGACTCGAACGTCGTTGACCGGCCGAGCGGCCCCGCGCGAACGGGGCCGGCCCGGCGATTCCCGGCCGGGGCGGCCCCGGACCGGACGTGGAGCAGGACAGGAGGACGCACAGGTGGGGTTGCCGACGATCGCGCCGTACCCGGTTCCGCGGCAGGACGAACTGCCCGCCAACCGGGTGGACTGGCGGCCGGACGCGGACCGGGCCGTGCTGCTCGTGCACGACATGGAGCGGCACTTCGTGGGCGTCTTCGAGCCCGACGCCGAACCGCTCACCGAGGTGGTGCCGAACATCCGCAGGCTCGCCGCGGGCGCCCGCGCCGCCGGGGTTCCCGTCGTGTACTGCGCCCAGCCCAGCGGGCAGACCCCGCAGCAGCGCGGTCTCCAGCTGGAGTGGTGGGGCCCCGGCGTCGCCGACGCCGAGCAGGAGGCGATCATCGACGAGCTCGCGCCGGAACCCGGCGACGTGCGCCTGACCAAGTGGCGCTACAGCGCCTTCCAGCGCACCGAGCTGCGGGAGATGCTGCGCGGCTGGGGCCGCGACCAGCTGATCATCACCGGCATCTACGCGCACATCGGATGCCTGATGACCGCGGCCGAAGCGTTCCAGCAGGAGGTGCAGGCCTTCCTGGCCGCCGACGCCGTCGCCGACTTCTCCGCCGAGGACCACCGGATGGCGGTGCAGTACGCGGCCAAGCGGTGCGCCGTGGTGGAGTCGACGCAGCGGCTCGTCGACGCGCTGGCGCCGCAGCCTTCCGCGGTGGCATGAGCGCCGCGACGAACGGACCGGGCTTCGCCGAAGCCGGTGGAGAACGGGTGCAGGAGGAGAACATGAGCGGGAAGCTGACCCTCGACGACGTGCGGGCCGACGTGGCCGAGCTGCTCTACGAGGACCCGGCCGAGATCAGCGACGAGGAGAACCTGCTGGACTGGGGCCTCGACTCGGTGCGGATCATGAGCCTGGTGGAGCGGTGGCGCACCAAGGGCGTCGAGGTCACCTTCGCCGACCTGGCGGAACGCCCCAGCCTCGCCGAGTGGTGGTCGGTGCTGGAGCCGAAGGCGGGCTGACCTCCGCCGCCCCGCGGCCGCGGCACCCGCTGCGCGACCCCGGTCAGGCCGGGTCGTGCAGCAGCCGGTGCAGGCGGGCCGCGACCGTGGGGCGGCGCCAGTCCTGCGCGGGCAGCACCACCAGCAGCGCCTCGTGCACCTCGATGTCGTCGCGGCCCGCGGCCCCGTCGGCCAGCCGCCACAGCAGTTCCGGGTCGCGCGCCGAGAGCACCGCGCCGCGCAACCCCGCCAGCAGGTCCTCCCGCTCCTCGCGGACCGCCGGTGCCTCCGAGCTCGGCAGCAGCGCTCCTCGGTGCAGCTCCAGCGCCGGGTCCAGCCGGCCCGCCCGCAGCGCGGCGCGCAGCTGCAGGAAGTCCGCGTCCACCTCGGCGGCGATCCGGTACGGCTTCGTCTGCACCACGTCGTGGCCCAGCTGGGTGCGCAGCCGGTGGATCTCGGCGCGCACGGTCACCGGGTTGCCCTGCTCGCCGTGCAGGGCCAGCGCCAGCTGCTCGGCGTTGAGGCCGTCGGGGGAGAGCGCGAGCACCGCCAGCAGCTCGGCGCGGCGCGGGCTCAGCGACACCTCGCGACCGCGCAGTTCCGCGGTCGGCCGGGAGGTGAGGAAGCGCAGCCGCAGCGTCGGCGGGAGCTGCCCGTCCCGGCCCGCGGCGGTCGACGACCGCGCACCGGTGGCGGCGGCCCGGGGAGCCCGCAGCAGGTAGCCGTCGTCCAGCGGCTCGATCCGCGCCTCCCGGCCGCCCAGCAGCAGCGCGCCCTCCGGGCGGTCCAGCTCGACCCGCTCCGGCAGCGCCAGGTCGCCCGGCTCGGCGGCGACCACCCGCCCGGTGGCGCTCAGCAGCGCTCCCGGCTCACCGCGCAGCGCCCGCAGCGCGCCCATGTTCCGTTCCCGCAGCCGCTCGTCGCGCCGGGCCATCCACTCCCGCAACGTGCTCTCCACCAGCGTCGTCGCCGCCGCGACCAGCGCCGCCAGCGCCGGGTGCATCGTGTGCAGCGGGCCGCTGATGTCGATCGAGCCGAGGATGCGGCCGGTCTCCGGGTCGTGCACCGGGGAGGCCGCGCACGTCCACGAGTGGTAGCGGCGCACCAGGTGTTCCGCGGAGTGGATCTGCACCGGACGCCCGGTGGCCAGCGTGGTGCCCATCGCGTTGGTGCCCATCGAGGTCTCCGACCAGGTGGTGCCCTCCGACAGCCGCACCCGGTCCGCGGCCCGGCACACGTTCGGATGCCCCTCGCGCCAGAGGATGTTCCCCTCCGCGTCGGTGATCACCATGATGTGCGTGGTGCCGTCGGCGGCGTCGAGCAGCGTGCGGCGCAGCAGCGGCACGCAGGCCGCGATCGGGTGCGCCGCGCGGATCTCCGCGAGCCGGTCCACGTCGAAGCTCATCGGCGGTTCGACGCGGTCCGGGTCGACGCTGGCCGCCAGCGAACGGCGCCAGGACTCGAACACCACCGGGCGCGGGGCGTGCGGCGCGCGCTCCCCGGCGAGCACCGCGCTGTGCACCCGCCGCAGCAGGCGGGCGCGTTCCATCGGATCGGCGGGAATGTCGTCGGTGCGCTTCATGACTCCGTGCTCACAACCGGGACGGGGCGGCCCACCGCCGGGGCGAGGGCCGCGGACGGGGCGGGGTCGACCGGAGCGGGCCGCGGGGGACGGGAGCTGCCGGGCGCGACGGCGTGGCCGGGTGCACCCCGCCGCGCGGGTGCGACCAGGCCGGGCGATGTCCGGACGCCACGGTGGACCAGCGTCGTCTCCTCTCCCCGCCGGGCGCCGCGGCCCGGCACCGCCGCTCGCGCGGCGATCGCATCGCTGAAGATCCAGAGCCGGTACGGTACCCAACCGCTCGCGCGCGGTCACGCTCGGAAGCTGCTCCACCGGTGCGGCGGAGCGCGCCCGATCGGCCCATCCTGGACCGTGACGCGCGCAACAGGCAAGAACGCTCACCCCATTGCCGCCGCCGGCCCGGCGCGCGTGGGCAACGTCACTGCAACGTCGCCGCCCGTAACTTCGCGCCCAACACCGCACAACGTCGTACGGGAGGCACCAGATGACGCTCTACGCAGCTCCGGGAACCGCCGGCTCGGTGGTCGAGTACCGCTCGCGCTACGACCACTTCATCGGCGGCGAGTACGTGGCCCCCGCGAAGGGCGGCTACTTCGAGAACCCCACGCCGATCACCGGCAAGGTCTTCACCGAGATCGCCCGCGGCACCGCGGACGACGTGGAGCGGGCCATCGACGCCGCGGAAGGCGCCGCACCCGCCTGGGGCCGCACCGCCCCCGCCGAGCGCGCCGGGGTGCTGCTGGCCATCGCCGACCGCATGGAGCAGAACCTGGAGAAGCTCGCGGTCGCCGAGAGCTGGGAGAACGGCAAGCCCGTCCGGGAGACGCTGGCCGCCGACATCCCGCTGGCGATCGACCACTTCCGCTACTTCGCGGGCGCGCTGCGCGCCCAGGAGGGCACCCTCTCGCAGGTCGACGAGGACACCGTCGCCTACCACTTCCACGAGCCGCTGGGCGTCGTCGGCCAGATCATCCCGTGGAACTTCCCGATCCTGATGGCGGTCTGGAAGATCGCCCCGGCGCTGGCCGGTGGCAACGCCATCGTGCTCAAGCCCGCTGAGCAGACCCCGGCGTCGATCCACGTGCTGCTGGAGGTCATCTCCGACCTGCTGCCGCCGGGCGTGCTCAACGTCGTCAACGGTTTCGGCGTCGAGGCGGGCAAGCCGCTGGCGTCGAGCTCGCGGATCCGCAAGGTCGCCTTCACCGGTGAGACCACGACCGGGCGGCTCATCCTGCAGTACGCCAGCGAGAACATCATCCCGGTGACGGTGGAGCTCGGCGGCAAGAGCCCGAACATCTTCTTCGACGACATCGCCGCCCAGCGCGACGCCTTCTACGACAAGGCGCTGGAGGGCTTCGCCATGTTCGCCCTCAACCAGGGCGAGGTGTGCACCTGCCCGTCGCGGGCACTGGTGCAGCAGGGCATCTACCGGGACTTCCTGGCCGACGCGGTCGCCCGCACCGAGAAGATCAAGACCGGGCACCCGCTGGACACCGACACCCAGATCGGCGCGCAGGCCAGCAACGACCAGCTGGAGAAGATCCTCTCCTACATCGACATCGGCAAGCAGGAGGGCGCCAAGATCCTCACCGGTGGCGAGCGCATCGAGCACGGCGGCGAACTCGCCGGCGGCTACTACGTGCAACCCACCATCTTCGAGGGGCACAACAAGCAGCGGATCTTCCAGGAGGAGATCTTCGGGCCGGTGCTGTCGGTGGCCTCGTTCACCGACTACGACGAGGCGATCAAGACCGCCAACGACACCCTCTACGGCCTCGGCGCCGGCGTGTGGTCCCGGGACGGCTCCACCGCCTACCGGGCGGGCCGCGACATCCAGGCGGGCCGGGTGTGGGTGAACAACTACCACGCCTACCCGGCGCACGCGGCCTTCGGCGGCTACAAGCAGTCCGGCATCGGCCGCGAGACCCACAAGATGATGCTGGACCACTACCAGCAGACGAAGAACCTCCTCATCAGCTACTCCCAGAGCGGTCCGGGGTTGTTCTGATGGGGGACGAGGACACGGGCACTCCCGCACGGGTGGCCGTGACGCCGGAGGCGGCGGATCTGATCCGCCGCCTCCGGGCGCAGCACGGCCCGGTGATGTTCCACCAGTCCGGCGGGTGCTGCGACGGCAGCGCCCCCATGTGCTATCCGCAGGGCGAGTTCCGCACCGGGGTGTCCGACGTGCACCTGGGCGACCTCGCGGTGGCCGACGAGAACGGCGACCCCGACCCGGTGCCGATGTGGATGTCCGGCGCCCAGTTCGAGTACTGGAAGCACACCCACCTCACCGTCGACGTGGTTCCGGGGCGGGGGAGCGGTTTCTCCTTGGAGGCGCCCGAAGGCGTGCGCTTCCTGATCCGGTCCCGGTTGCTCACCGACGAGGAGTGGGCCGGGCTCGGCGGACGGTGATCCGCGGTGCGGCCGGACGGGGGGCCCGGCCGCACCGGGATCGGCTCACGGCCAGTCGATCTGCGGGGAGCGGGTGAACCCGATGCCCGCCGCCTCCCAGCGCGGTCCCTGCTGTGCCAGCCGCGCCCGGAACGACTCCCAGTCGTGGGTGGCCGCGGGCGACCAGCCCAGCTCGGCGATCGCGGGCAGCCGCGGGAACGCCATCAGCTCGACGTGCTCGGAGGTCTCCAGCGTCTCCGTCCACATCGGAGCCTCCACGCCGTGCACCGCCTCGGCGGGCACGCCCGGCAGGTGCGTCGCCGGGTCCCAGCCGTAGGCGTCGGCCACCTCGACGTACCCGGCCCAGCTCAGTCCCAGCTCGGTGGACGCGTCGTACTTCATGTCCAGGTACGACCGGTCCGCGGGCGACAGCAGGATCCGGTTGCCGCGCTCGGCGGCCGCCGCCATCAGCTCCGCGTCGGCGCCCTCGGTGCCCCAGTACTGCACGACCGACCCGGCGGCCGGTTCGGCCTTGGCGTACTCGTGCCAGCCCACCGCGGTCTTGCCGTACTTGGCCACGATCGGCAGCGCGCGGTCCATGAACGCGCGGTACTGCTCGTCGGTGGTGGCGTCCGCCTCGTCCCCGCCGATGTGCAGGTACGGGCCGGGGGTGAGGGCGGCGATCTCGCGGATCACGTCGTCCAGGAACTCGTAGGTCACGTCTTCGTCCACGCACAACGAGCTGAACCCGACCTCGATGCCGGTGTACAGCGGCGGCGCCACCCCGTCGCAGTTGAGCTCCGCGTAGGAGGACAGCGCCGCGTTGGTGTGCCCCGGGGTGTCGATCTCCGGGATGAGGGTGATGTGCCGGGACTCGGCGTGCGCCACGATCTCCGAGTAGTCCTGCTGGGTGTAGAAGCCGCCGGGACCACCGCCGACCTCGGTGCTGCCGCCGTGCTCGGTCAGCCGCGGCCAATCGGTGATCTGGATCCGCCAGCCCTGGTCGTCGCTCAGGTGCAGGCGCAGGAAGTTCACCTTGTACCGCGCGAGCTGGTCGATGTAGCGCTTCACCGAGTCGACGTCGAAGAAGTGCCGGGCCACGTCGAGCCCGGCGGCGCGGTGCTCGTAGCGCGGCCGGTCGGTGATCTCCCCGCCGGGCACGGTCCACGGCACGTCCTGCACCTGCGGGCTCTCGATCTCGGCCGGGAGCAGCTGGCGCAGCGTCTGCACGCCGTGGAACAGGCCGGTGTCGGTGGCGGCGTGCAGCGTCACCGCGTCCGCGGTGACCTCCAGCCGGTAGCCCTCCGGCCCGGTCTCCGGCTCGTCGAGGCGCAGCGCGAGGGAACCGCCGTCGGCGACCGCCAGCAGGAACCCGGTGGCGGGCCGCAGCACCTCGGCGAGGCGGTCGGCCACCTCGGTCGCGCCGCGGTCGGCGGTGATCGCGCTGTCGGCGGTCAGCTCGAACGCGACGCCGGGGGCTTCCCGCACCGCTTCGGGAGCCGGGACGACCTGGTGCAGCCGCGCCTGCGGATCCGCGGCGGCGGCGGGGGTGAGGGTGCTCAGGACTCCGGCGGTGAGCACGCCGGTCAGCAGGGCCGCCGTCGCGGCGCGCACGGGGGTGAGGGGCATCGGCAACTCCCGGTCGGAAACGAGGTCCTAAAAGGTATAGACCACCCATCCGGCGCGGACAGCACCCGAACGGACCCAAAACGCCGCCTGCCCGCCCCCGATCAACGCCGGATGAACGGCCTGCCCGCCCGGGCGAACGGGCCGATCAACTCGGTCGCTGCCCGCGCAGCGCGCTTCGGAGGGCGTCGAGCACCGCCGGGTCCTCGATGGTCGAGGGCACCTTCGCCTCGCCGGTGTCGGCGATCTCCCGCATCGACTTGCGCAGCACCTTCCCCGACCGCGTCTTCGGCAGCCCGTCCACCACGTCCACGTCCCGGAACGCCGCGACCGGCCCGATCTGGTCCCGCACCGCGGCCACCAGCTCCGCCCGCAGCTCCGCCGGGTCGACCTCGACGCCGGACTTGAGCACCACGAAACCGCGCGGCACCTGGCCCTTGAGCGCGTCGTGCACGCCGATCACCGCGCACTCCGCCACCGCCGGGTGCGCCGCGAGCACCGCCTCCATCGATCCGGTGGACAACCGGTGCCCCGCCACGTTGATCACGTCATCGGTGCGGCCCATCACGAACACGTAGCCGTCCTCGTCCACGTGCCCGCTGTCGCCGGTCAGGTAGTAGCCGGGGTACCGGGACAGGTAGGACTCGCGGAACCGCTCGTCGTCGCCCCACAGCGTCGGCAGCATCCCCGGCGGCAGCGGCTGCTTGATGCAGATCGCACCGTCCACTCCCGGCGGCACCTCCGCGCCCGCTTGGTCGAGCACCCGCACGTCGAACCCGGGCACCGGCACCGTCGGCGATCCCGGCTTGATCGGCATCGGTTCCAGGCCGCGCAGGTTCGCGCAGATCGGCCAGCCCGTCTCGGTCTGCCACCAGTGGTCCACCACCGGCACGCCGAGGGTGCGCACCGCCCACTGGTAGGTCTCCGGGTCCAGCCGCTCCCCGGCGAGGAACAGCGTGCGCAGCGAGGACAGGTCGTAGTGCGCGAGCTCGGCCGCCTCCGGATCGACCCGCTTGATCGCCCGGAAGGCGGTCGGCGCGGTGAACAGCGCCTTCACCCCGTGCTCGGCGATGACCCGCCAGAACGCCCCCGCGTCCGGGGTTCCCACCGGCTTGCCCTCGTAGACCACGGTGGTCGCCCCGGCCAGCAGCGGGCCGTAGACGATGTAGGAGTGCCCGACGACCCAGCCCACGTCGGAGGCGGTCCAGAACACCTCCCCGGGCCCGATGTCGTAGATGGCGCCCATCGACCAGCGCAGCGCCACCGCGTGCCCGCCGTGGTCGCGCACCACGCCCTTGGGACGGCCGGTGGTGCCGGAGGTGTAGAGCACGTACAGCGGGTCGGTGGCCGCCACCGGCACGCAGTCGGCGGGCTCGGCGGCCGCCAGCGCCTCGGCGGCGTCGGCGTCGTCCGGGCCGAGCTCGGCGCGCGCCCGGTCGCGCTGGAACACCAGCACGCCGCCGGCCGGGCGGTGCTCGGCCAGCCGCAGCGCCTCGTCGACGATCGGCTTGTACTCCACGACCCGGTTCGGCTCCAGCCCGCAGGAGGCGGCCACCACGATCGCCGGGCGGGCGTCGTCGATGCGGGCGGCGAGCTCCTTCGGCGCGAAGCCGCCGAAGACCACCGAGTGCACCGCGCCGATCCGCGCGCAGGCCAGCATCACCACCAGGGCTTCCGGGATCATCGGCAGGTAGACGATCACCCGGTCGCCCTTGCCGACGCCGCGCGCCCGCAGCGCCCCGGCGAAGCGGGCGGTGCGGTCCAGCAGCTCGCGGTAGGTCCAGCGGGACACCTCGCCGGTCATCGCCGAGTCCCAGATGACCGCGGCCTGCTCGCCCCGCCCGTCGCGCACGTGCCGGTCCAGCGCGTTGAAGCAGGTGTTGAGCACCCCGTCCGGGAACCAGCGCCCGGACTCGTCCAGCGCCCTGCTCGGCGCCCGGTCCCAGTCGATGCCGGTCGCGGCCTCCAGCCAGAACCCGTCGGGGTCGGCGAGGCTGCGCCGGTGCGCGTCGGCGTGGGCACCCATGGTCGAGACCTCCCGCGGTATGTGTGGGACGGATGCCGGTGGTCTACCCGAAGGGGGCCGTTCGCGCCAGCACCCACGCGGCGCCGGCGAGCGGTGGCGGCGACGCGCCGGGTCCGCGGACGTGGCGCCCGCGTGCCCGACAGTCCACAATGGTCGATCGACGGGAGGGGTGGTTTCCGGTGCGGCGACCGAAGATCGCGGGTTCCTGCGACGAACGGTCGGTCGCGCTTCGGCCGCGCCGAACCCGTGCACTTTCAAGATCATCCATTCGGCGTCGGGTCGCTTCCGCTGGGCGCAGGCCAGGCGGATTCGGCGGAACTCCCGGTCGCCGGTCGAACACAATGCGTGGGTGGGGAGGCGGTCGGTCGACGAAGGGGTCGGTCCGGCCGACGACCGTGATGGAGGTGTCAAGCTTTGACCAGCGTGGAGACGACTCACCGGGACGGCATCACCGACGGTGACGACGACGCGGCGGAACTGCCCACCACCCCGTGCAGCGTGGTGTGGAGCGGTGGGCACTCGTTCGTCCTCGAAGGCGTGGGCGGCCGCGCCCGTTGGGCCGGCGTGGACGACCGCGGCCGGGCCCGCTTCCTGACCGACGCCGAGATGCGGCGCCGCGGCTGGAGCCACGACCGCCGCTGACCGGCCGCGCACCCCTGGCCGCCCCGGCCACCGCGAGGGGGGTGTGGCACCCTGATCGGTGCGGGCGCCCCCGGGCGCCCCGGAGCCGCAGGCGCAGGTGAGCGCTTCGCGGCGGAACGCACAACCGCGTCAGGGGAGGGCTGTGGTGCAGGACGCCGACGGCACCACGGCCGGATCCGAAGGCCGAGGTGGAGCGGGCGATCCCGCGTCCCCGGAGCCGGACGGCCCGCGGATCGGCACCGGCGGGCAGCCCGGGACCGAACCGGCCGCGGAGCCCGCCGCGGGCCGGGGCGAGGACCCCGCCCAGCCGCCCGACCCGGGCATCGCCCGGATCAAGGAAGTCGCCGCGAGCGTCTGGGACGACCCGTGGCTCACCTGGCCCAACCTGCTGAGCGTCGTGCGGCTCGCCGGGGTCCCGCTGTTCCTCTGGCTGCTGCTCGGCCCGCAGTCCGACCTGCTGGCGCTGCTGGTGCTGGTGGTCAGCGGCGCGACCGACTGGCTCGACGGCAAGCTCGCCCGCTGGCTCGACCAGTACAGCCGCGTCGGCGAGCTGCTGGACCCGGCGGCCGACCGGCTCTACATCGTCGCCACCCTCGTCGCGTTCGTGCTCCGCGACGTGATCCCGTGGTGGGCCGCGGCCGCGCTCATCGGCCGCGACGTGGTCCTCACCCTGTGCCTGCCGGTGCTGCGCTGGCACGGGTTCGAGCCGCCGGAGGTGCACTACCTCGGCAAGGCCGCCACGTTCTGCCTGATGTACGCGTTCCCGCTGCTGCTGCTCGTGCAGGAGGACTTCGCGTTCGCGGGCGTGGCGCGGCCGATCGCCTACGCGTTCACCTGCTGGGGCGGCGCGCTGTACGTCTGGGCGGGGGCGCTGTACCTGGTGCAGGTGATCGCCGCGGTGCGCGCGGCCCGCACGCTGAAGACCTGATCGTTCCAGGTCCGGCCGGTCCCGACCCGATCACGCTCGGCCGCCTTGCGGCCGGGAGCGGCCCCGACCTAGGCTCGCCTGGCCCGTGGCGATCATCGCGCGGGTGCGGCGGCACCTCGCCCCGCCCACGGCACGACGAGGAAGGCGGGACCCCAGTGGCCCCGGACGGGATCAAGTACACCCAGGAGCACGAGTGGGTGCGGCGCACCGGCGACGACACCGCGCGCATCGGGATCACCGACTACGCCCAGCAGCAGCTCGGCGACGTGGTGTTCGTGCAGCTGCCCGAGGTGGGCGAGACCGTCGAGGCCGGTGGCGGCATCGGCGAGGTGGAGTCGACCAAGAGCGTCTCCGACATCTACGCCCCGCTGGCGGGGGAGATCGTCGCCCGCAACGACAAGCTCGACCAGGAGCCGGAGCTGGTCAACTCCGACCCGTTCGGCGACGGCTGGATGATCGAGATCAAGCTCTCGGACCCGGCCGCGATCGACGGACTGCTCAGCGAGAGCGACTACCAAGGCATCATCGACCAGGGATGATCGTTGATCTCGGGTTCGCGAACGGCGTGAGGTGGGAGTCCCGCGTCTGCGGCCTGCGACGGCACGGTACGTTTGAACGCACTTGCACGACCCATCCGCGCAGAGGAGAGCTCAGGTGAGCCAGAACGACGGGCCCGGCGGCGTTCCGCCGGAGCAGTCACCGGAGACCACCTCGGTCTTCAGGCCGTTCCTCTCGGAGCCGGAGAGCACCGAGAGTGCGACCCCGGAGCCAGCGGCCTCCGGGGTCGATGCGCTGCCCGCCGGGGCTGCCTTGCTGGTGGTCAAGCGCGGCCCGAACGCCGGGTCGCGGTTCCTGCTCGACAGGGAGACCACCAGCGCCGGACGCCACCCGGACAGCGACATCTTCCTCGACGACGTGACGGTGTCCCGTCGGCACGCCGAGTTCCGGCGAGAGGGCAACGACTTCGTCGTCGTCGACGTCGGCAGCCTCAACGGCACCTACGTCAACCGGGAACCGGTGGACACCTCGGTGCTGGCCAACGGCGACGAGGTGCAGATCGGGAAGTTCCGGTTGGTGTTCCTGACCGGTCCCATCGACGATCAGGGCCGCTGAGCCGGACGTTCCGCGGACAGAGCGCATCGGGGCGACGCCATCCGGCGCCGCCCCGATCGTTCTCGGCGGTGATCGTTGCGAGCGATCTTCGAGCCGGTGGTTCCCGCACTCCGGAACGGGTTCTGCGGGATGTGCTGCGGTGTATCGTGACGGGGGACATCGTTCGCGTCGCGAGCGGTCGGCGCCCTCCCGGGTGCCGGGCGCCCGGATCCGGGGCGGTCCGCGGCGGAAACGTCGCGGGAATCGCGTCCGGTGAGCACCTGCGGGTGCCGCGGAACCGGTGCGCAACGGCGTCAACGACCGCCCCGGCCCGGGGCGGACAACGGAAAGGCCCGGTACCGGCGACACCGTCGGTGCGAGGCCGGGAACGAGCCGGAAAAGCCGTCCACCGAGCGGAAAATCCGGGCGGGGACGACGGCCGGAGGTCGGCGTGTCCGCCGTATCGCGGGTAGCGTCAGAGGCGTCGGTGCGCGATCCTCGACCAAGGATGTCACGCTTCGGCGCGCTGGAGGAGGCGATGTGTCGATGAGCAGCGAAATGCGCGTCGTCGGCGTGCGAGTGGAACTACCAGCCAACCAGCCGATCCTGCTGCTGCGCGAGACCGAGGGCGAGCGGTACCTGCCGATCTGGATCGGATCGGTGGAGGCCACCGCGATCGCGCTGGAGCAGCAGGGCGTGCGACCCGCCAGACCCCTCACCCACGACCTGCTCAAGGACGTCATCGGCGCCCTCGGGCGGGACTTGGAGCAGGTGCGGATCACCGACCTGCAGGAGGGCACGTTCTTCGCCGAGCTCATCTTCGACGGGGACGTGCGGGTCTCGGCGCGGCCGAGCGACTCGGTGGCGCTGGCGTTGCGGATCGGGGTGCCGATCCACGCCGACGAATCGGTGCTGGACGAAGCCGGGTTGATCATCCCGGACGAGCAGGAGGACGAGGTCGAGAAGTTCCGGGAGTTCCTGGACTCGGTCTCGCCGGAGGACTTCCGCGGCGCGGACACCTGATCGCGGCGGGCGGGCGCACGACCCGCCCCGCCGCCCGCGTCGTCGTGAGGGGGCTCCTGGTGCAGCTCGCACCGGGAGTCCCTTTCGCATGCCGGGGCCCGCGCGGGTGCGGCTTCGGGTGCGGTGCGTGCGCGAAGGCGGGGCGTGCGTCACACCCGGGGTGGGCGGGCGTCCCCGCGCGTCGCGTTGACCCGCCCACCGGGCGGGCTTACCTTCGGAGTGCGCGAATCGCCCCGATGTGATTTTCCAGGTCGGGGAAGGTCAAACCCCCGGTTCCATGATCGTCCTCGCGCTCGGGTGATGATCATGCGACGAGCCGGGTTCGGTGGTTCGCCGGCTTCGGCCGGGCGGAGGGAGGCAGGCGTGGTGGAGCGAGCACCTGGCGAGGATGCCGCCGCGGAGGGGTCGAAGCCGTTCCCGGAGACCGCGCTGCCGGACGAGCTCGTCGGCTACCGCGGTCCCGCGGCGTGCCAGATCGCCGGGATCACCTACCGGCAGCTGGACTACTGGGCGCGCACCAAGCTGGTCGGGCCGTCGATCCGCGGCGCCGCCGGTTCCGGGTCGCAGCGGCTGTACTCGTTCAAGGACATCCTGGTGCTCAAGGTCGTCAAGCGGCTGCTGGACACCGGGGTCTCGTTGCACAACATCCGGGTCGCGGTCGAGCACCTGCGCCACCGCGGGGTGGAGGACCTGGCCCGCATCACGCTGTTCAGCGACGGCACGACGGTCTACGAGTGCACCTCCGCCGAGGAGGTCGTGGACCTGCTGCAGGGTGGCCAGGGCGTGTTCGGCATCGCGGTCAGCGGTGCGATGCGCGAGATCACCGGCACCATCCACGAGTTCCCCGCCGAGCGCGCCGACGGTGCCGAGCCGGACGAGCCGGTCGCCGACGAGCTGTCGCGGCGCCGGGACCGCCGCATCGGCTGATCGCCGAGGCGCGCTAGGCCCGCCGTGGCCGCCGTGCCGTCCGGCGCGGGTCCGGCGGTCTTGCCGCCAGCAGGTGCGCGGGCCACCTATCGACCCGATCGGCCGCTCTCGCCGTGCGCGGGCCACCGTTCGGCCTGTTCTGGTCCCGCCCGTCGGGCGCAGGCGCCGATCGGTCTATCCGGTCCCGCTCGCCGTGCGCGGGCTGTCGGCGGATCCGGCCAGGCCGTCCTGGCGCCCGCGGCCGTCGGGTCACCGCCCGTCGATGTCACGCCCCGTGCCGCTGGGATGATCGGGCGGGATGAAGATCGCACCGTTCGGCCGTCACCGGATCGGGTAAGCTGCTGTGCATCGCCGACCCCGCGCGGGAGAGTTCGCCGTTGACCTGGTCAGCGGCGGCGCCGAAGGAGCAAACCCTCCCCGACAACCTCTCAGGCCTGCTGGACCGCACGGGCGAGATACCTCTGGAAAGCGGGACCACCGACGTGGTTCCCCGCCGACGGTGCAAGTCCGGTCCACGGACCGGGTGAAGCTCTCAGGCGTTCGCGTCGCGGACAGTGACAGAGGGGGAGAGCAGCACACGTGCTGCCGCCCTGTCCGTCGCGATGAATGAGGTGTGGCGATGACGACCGAAGACCGTATCCCGCTGGCCGCCCTGGAACACGGCACTCCGTTCGCCGACCGCCATGTCGGGCCGCTGCCCGCTGAGCTGGCCCGGATGCTCGACGTGATCGGCGTCGGCTCGCTGGAGGAGCTGGGGCAGTCGGCGGTGCCCGACGGCATCCGCGAGCGGGACCTGCAGCTGGCGTTGCCGGAACCGGCCACCGAAGCCGAGGCGCTCCAGCAGCTGCGCGACCTGGCCAGGCTGAACAGCCCGCACACCGAGATGATCGGCCTGGGCTACTACCCGACGATCACGCCGCCGGTGATCCGGCGCAACGTGCTGGAGAGCCCCGCCTGGTACACGGCGTACACGCCGTACCAGCCGGAGATCTCGCAGGGCAGGCTCGAAGCGCTGCTGAACTTCCAGACCATGGTGGCCGACCTGACCGGCGTGCCGGTCGCGAACTCGTCGATGCTCGACGAGGCCACCGCGGCGGCCGAGGGCATGACGCTGGTGCGCCGCGCGGGCCGGGCCAAGTCGCCGCGGTTCGTGGTGGACGCCGACGTGCTGCCGCAGACCCTCGCGGTGCTGCGCACGCGGGCGGAACCGCTGGGCATCGAGGTCGTGGTGGCGGACCTGTCCGCGGGCGCGTCGGCGCTGCCGGACGGCGAGTTCTTCGGGGCGCTGCTGGCCTACCCGGGTGCGTCCGGAGCGGTCCGCGACCACCAGGCGGTCATCGACGAGGTGCACGAGCGCGGCGGCATGGTGGTGGTCAGCGCCGACCTGCTCGCGCTGACGGTGCTGCGCGCTCCCGGTGAGCTGGGCGCGGACGTGGTGGTGGGCACGACGCAGCGCTTCGGCGTCCCGATGGGCTTCGGCGGCCCGCACGCCGGTTACATGGCGGTGCGCAAGGGCATCGAGCGGCAGCTGCCCGGCCGGCTGGTCGGGGTGAGCGTCGACGCGGACGGGAACCAGGCCTACCGGCTGGCGCTGCAGACCCGCGAGCAGCACATCCGCCGGGAGAAGGCCACCAGCAACATCTGCACCGCCCAGGTGCTGCTCGCCGTGGTGGCGGGCATGTACGGCGTGTACCACGGTCCCGCCGGGCTGCGGGCCATCGCGAAGCGGGCGCACCGGATGGCGGCGGTGCTGGCCGAGCGGCTGCGCCGCGGCGGGGTGCGCATCGTGCACGCCGAGTTCTTCGACACCCTCGTCGCCGAGGTCCCCGGCCGGGCCGCCGAGGTGGTCCGCGCCGCGCGGGACGGCGGCATCAACCTGCGCCACATCGACGACGACCACGTCGGCGTCAGCTGCGACGAGACCACCACCCGGGAAGCGCTGGTGCGGGTCGCGGAGGCGTTCGGCATCGCCGGGGGTTCGCTGGCCGGCATCGACGAGCTGGACGCCGAGACCGACGACGCGCTGCCGACCGCGCTGCTGCGCACCTCCGAGTACATGACGCACCCGGTGTTCCACGCGCACCGCTCGGAGACCTCGCTGCTGCGCTACCTGCGCAGCCTGTCCGATTCGGACGTGGCGCTGGACCGCAGCATGATCCCGCTGGGCTCCTGCACGATGAAGCTCAACGCGACCGCGGAGATGGAGCCGATCACCTGGCCGGAGTTCGCCGAGCTTCACCCGTTCGCGCCCGCCCAGGACGCCACCGGCCTGCTGGAGATCGTGCACGACCTGGAGCGCTGGCTGGCCGAGATCACCGGGTACCACTCGGTGAGCCTGCAGCCGAACGCGGGCAGCCAGGGCGAGTTCGCCGGGCTGCTGGCCATCCGCGCCTACCACCACAGCCGTGGTGCGGCGGCGCGGGACGTGTGCCTGATCCCGGCGAGCGCGCACGGCACCAACGCGGCCAGCGCCGTGATGGCCGGGCTGCGCGTGGTCGTGGTGCGCTGCGACGACCAGGGCAACATCGAGCTCGACCACCTGCGCGAAGTCGTCGACCAGCACCGCGACGACCTCGCCGCCATCATGATCACCTATCCGTCCACGCACGGCGTGTACGAGGACACCGTGGAACAGGTGTGCGGGCTGGTGCACGAGGCGGGCGGCCAGGTCTACGTGGACGGCGCGAACTTGAACGCGCTCATCGGCCTGGCGCGGATGGGCGAGTTCGGCTCCGACGTCTCGCACCTGAACCTGCACAAGACGTTCTGCATCCCGCACGGCGGTGGCGGTCCCGGCGTCGGCCCGATCGGGGTGCGCGAGCACCTGGCGCCGTTCCTGCCGAACCACCCGCTGCAGCCCGCCGCGGGGCCGGAGACCGGGGTCGGGCCGATCAGCGCCGCGCCGTGGGGCAGCGCCTCGATCCTGCCGATCTCCTGGGCCTACGTGCGGATGATGGGCTCCGACGGGCTGCGGCGGGCGACGCTGACGGCCGTCGCCGCGGCGAACTACGTGGCGCGGCGGCTCGACGAGCACTTCCCGGTGCTCTACACCGGCTCCGGCGGGTTCGTCGCCCACGAGTGCATCCTGGACCTGCGGCCGCTCACCAAGGCCTCCGGCGTCACCGTGGACGACGTGGCCAAACGGCTCGCCGACTACGGGCTGCACGCGCCGACGATGTCGTTCCCGGTGGCGGGCACGCTGATGGTGGAGCCGACCGAGAGCGAGAACCTCGCCGAGCTGGACCGGTTCTGCGACGCGATGATCGCCATCAAGGGCGAGATCGACAAGGTCGCCGGCGGCCACTGGCCGGCCGACGACAACCCGCTCGTGCACGCTCCGCACACGGCGGCCTCGCTGGCCGGGCCGTGGGAGCACCCCTACAGCCGGGCGGAGGCGGCTTACCCGATGGGCACCGGGGCGCCGAAGGTGTGGCCCGCGGTGCGCCGGATCGACGGGGCACGCGGGGACCGGAACCTGGTGTGCTCGTGCCCTCCGCTTTCGGCCTACGAGGGCTGACCGCGGCGCGGGGGTGAGCGGGAGCCGCCGCCGATGCACTACGGTGGGCGACTCCATCCGATCGCCTCCGAGAGGAGTGCAGCAATGCTCACGATCAGCGAGAGCGCAGCCGAGGTCATCAAGGTCGTGTTGGCCGGCGGTGACTCGCCCGAAGGATCGGGGCTGCGCATCGCCCCGGTCGCGGACGAGGCCGGGCAGGCCGAGTTGCAGGCGTCGATCGCCAGCGAGCCGCAGGGAGACGACCAGGTGTTGGAGGAATCCGGTGCCCGGGTCTTCCTCGAACCGCAGGCGGCGTCGCTGCTGGGCGACAAGGTGCTCGACGCCGAGCGCGACGACAACGGCGAGCTGAACCTGGCCGTCCGGGACTGAGCCGCAGCGACCCGCCGCGCGCGGGTCACCGAGCCGACGACAGCGCCGGCCGGGAGCGGGGGAGCGACCTTCCCCGGCCTGGTCGGCGCTGCCGCGTTCCGGGCTCAGCCCACCGGCTGCGAAACGGCCAGCAGCCGTTCGCAGTGTTCCACCAGCCGGTCCCGCAGCGGCGCGGCCCGCTCGGCGAACTCGCGCTGCGCGCGCACGTAGGCGGCGCGGCCCTCGGGCGTCTCCACCGCGACCGGCGGGTAGCCGAGGGCGGCGAGGTCGTAGGGGCTGGCGCGCATGTCCAGCTCGCGGATGTCCACCGCCAGTTCGAAGCAGTCGGCGACGAGTTCGGCGGGCACCAGCGGATCCAGTTTGTAGGCCCACTTGAACAGGTCCATGTTGCCGTGGAGGCATCCCGGCTGTTCCAGGGCGACCTGGTCCTCGCGGGCCGGTTGCAGCGCGTTCAACGGCCGCGCGGGCGGGGTGAAGAACCGGAAGGCGTCGTGGTGGGTGCACTTGATGGGCATCGACTCGACGACCGCGTCGGTGCCCGCGTGCCCGAGCCGCAGCGGCCAGGACTCGTGGCGCACGTCGCCGGGGGAGGTGCGGTAGACCATCGCCCACTCGTGCAGCCCGAAGCAGCCCAGCTGCGGGCTGCGGGAGCGCACCGCGGTGAGCAGCCCGTGCACGAAGCGCACCGACTCGCGGCGCTTCGCGGTGAGCACCGCCGGGTCCAGCGCCACGCCCTCGGGGACGCGCCGGTAGCCGCGGCGCTCCAGGAACTCGGCGCCGCCTTCGAGCGCGACGCCGAAACCGGGCTGCCAGCGCTCCAGCAGCGACGGGCGGTGCGAGTAGTAGGTGAACAGGAAGTCCATCACCGGGTGCTTCTCCCCGGCGCGCTGCCTGCGCCGGTGCGGTCCGGTCCAGCGCTCCACCCGCTCCCGGTGCGCGTTCGCGCGGTCCCGCCATTCCTGTTCGCCCAGCACTCGCATAGTGCCGCCAGGATAGGTCAGCCCTCGTCGGGGCCGGTCCGGCCGGGGCGCAGCTGCGCGATCAGCTCCCGCAGCCGCGGCGGGACCGGTGCCTTGGCGCCTTCCGGGTCGTGGCAGGCGAAGGTCATCCGGCCGTGGACGACGAGCTCGTCGTCCCGGGTGAACTCGAAGCCCAGCGAGTAGGAGGTGGTGCCGACCCGGTCCTGCACCACCTCGCAGGCCAGTTCGTCGAACACCCGCACCGGCGCCAGGTAGGTGGCCGCCGAGCGCACCCCGACCGTCCCGGTGCCCAGCTGCGCGGCCAGCTCCGCCGAGCGCAGCCCGCGGGCGTGCAGCCAGCTGCTGTAGGCCCGCTCCATCCACGGGTAGTAGATCGCGAAGTACGCGATGCCGAGCGCGTCGCAGTCCCCGTAGGACAGCCGGAAGCGCTGCACCTGGTCCACCGCCATCACCCTCCGATGTGGACGGACGCGGTGCCGGAGAGCACCGGATCGCCGCCGAGCACGTCGAGTCCGACCGCGCAGCACGCCACCAGGACACCGTCCTGTTCGGACACGCCGGTCACCGTGCCGTGCGCGCGCAACCGGTCCCCGGCGAACACCGCGCCGAGGTGGCGCAACCGCAGCTCCCGGATCCGGTGCGCCCCGCCCGCCCAGCGCGCCAGCATCGACACCACGTACGCCTGGTTCAGCGGCCCCTGGTTCACCACCCGATCGCCGAGCCCGAGGGCGCGCACCGCGGCCGGGTCGAAGTGGATCGGGTTCGCGTCCCGCATCAGGGCGGCCATCGTCTTCATCTTCTCCGCGCTGACCGGGCCGACCTGGTGGTCGGGCAGCACGTCCCCTGGCCGCACGCCGCTCATCGGGGCCGCCGCGGGAACAGGATCGAGCTGGTGCAGGACGCGGCCGCTGACCCGTCCGGTTCGTGCAGGTCCAGCCGGTACTCGACCAGGTCGAACACGCCGGTGCGAGCGCCGCGCTTGCGCCGTGCCGACTCGATCCGGCCCCGCACCGCGTAGGTGGCGCCGACCCGCAGCGGGCGGTGCAGCACGGTGTGCACCTCCCCGGCCATCGGGCCGTCCGACTCGCGGGCGCCGAACCAGCCCCAGAACCGCTCCCAGCTCACCCCCATCGCCGAGGTCGCGGCGAGGAACGCGAACACCGGGCTGCCGGCCCCGTCGTCCGGATCGGCGAGCGCGCAGTCGTTGACCAGCCGCACCCACCACGGCTCCACGGTGAACTCCCCGCCGGGGAACTCGGTGCCGACGAGCTCGGCCAGCGCCGCCTCGTCGGGTACGGCTGAGGTCATGTCCGCTCCTGATCCGCCCAGTAGGGGGCGCGCAGCTCGCGCTTGATCACTTTCCCGGTCGGGGCCTTGGGCAGGCTCGCGACGAAGTCCACCGACTTCGGCTTCTGGTAGGACGGCAGCCGCTGCCGGGCGGTGGCGATGATCTCGGCTTCGGTGGCGGTGGTGCCGGGTTTGAGCACCACGACGGCCTTCACGTTCTCGCCCCACTCCGGATCGGGCACGCCGATGACCGCGCACTCCAGCACCGCGGGGTGGGCCGCGACGGCCTCTTCGACGGCGACGCTGTAGATGTTCTCCCCGCCCGAGATGATCATGTCCTTGGCGCGGTCGACCACGTAGACGTAACGGTCCTCGTCCCAGGTCGCCACATCCCCGGTCCACAACCACCCGTCGCGCAGCGTGCGCGCGGTCAGCTCGGGCCGGTTCCAGTAGCGGGCCATGTTCGCCTCCGAGCGCACCACGATCTGGCCCGGCGTGCGGCCGTCCCGCGGCACCTCGGCACCCGAGTCGTCCAGCACCCGCAGCCGGGCCCCGAAGTCCTCCCGCCCGCAGGAGCGCAACCGGTGCGGGTGGTGCCCGGCGATCGCTGCCGCGTGGTCCTCCTGGGACAGGAACGCCATGCCCGGGCCCTCGGTCTGCCCGTAGCCCTGGATCAGCGAGCACGGGAACGACTCCAGCGCGGCCCGCACCACCGAGGTGGGCATCGGCCCGCCGCCGTACTGGATGTTGCGCAGGCTGCGCAGGTCGTAGCGGTCGAACCCCGGCACCGCGAGCATCCAGTTCAGCATCGTGGTGATGCCGAGGAACGCCGAGACCCGCTCCTGCTCGATGACCCGCAACGCCTGCTCGGCCGCGAAGTCCACCAGCACCAGCGGACAGCCGTGCCGCAGGTAGTTCATCGCCAGCACGATCGGGATGTGGAACATCTGCCCGGTCAGCAGGTACACGTCGCCCGGCACGATCCGCTCGGCGACGGTCTGGTGCACGCCGCCCGCCTCGGCGCTGCGGTGGGTGTGCAGCGCGCCCTTGCTGCGGCCGGTGGTGCCGCCGGTGTGGAGGATGAAGAACGGGTCGTGGTCGCCGACGTGCTCGCTACCGGGCGGTTCGGCGGCGGAGGCGACGGCCAGCAGCTCCTCGTAGCCGCCGTCACCGCCGAACTCCAGCCAGTGCGCCAGGTCGCAGGTCCGCCGCAGCTCCGCGGCCTGCGCGGACCACTCGGCGGCGGTGATCAGCGCCCGCGGCGTCGCGTCCCGCAGCAGCCGGGCCAGCTCCGCGGTGTCGAGCCGCCAGTTCAGCGGTTGCAGCACCAGCCCGGCCCGGCCGCAGGCGAAGTACAGCTCCAGCAGCTCCACCCGGTTCCGGGACAGCGCCGCCACCCGGTCGCCGCGGCGCAATCCGAGCCCGAGCAGTCCGTTGGCGAGCCGCCGCACCCGCTCGTCCAGCTCAGCCCAGCGCACCCGCCGTCCGGTCGGCACGTCGTGCACGGCGAGCGCGCGCGGCGCCAGCGCCGCCCACTTCGCCGGGATGAGGCCCTGGTTGAGCGTCACGAGAACGGCAGGTCCAGCTCGACCCGCAGGTTGCTGATCCGCCAGCCCCCGGCTCCGTCCGGCGCTCCGCGCAGCTCGGCGAGGTAGCGGCCGGTGGTGACCGCGCGCAGCGCGCCGTCCGCCACCACGAACAGGGTCAGGTAGTTGCGCGCCCGTGCCCGGTCACCGGCGTGCTCCAGCACCAGGTTGCTCAGCACGTGCCTGCGCCGGTCCCGCTGCGAACGCGCCGTCCCCCGGACCAGCTCGACGATGGCGTCGCGGCCGCGGACCGGGCCCGTCACCGCGCCGTCCGCCACGTGCACCGACAGCTCGGCGTCGGCGGTGAAGCAGTCCGCGAGCAGCTCCAGATCGCCCTCGTCGTAGCCGAGCGCGTACCGCGCCAGCACGTCCTCGACGGCGGAGCGGACCGCCGCGCTCACCGGACGCCGACCCCGGCGTCGACGGGGAACGCCGCGCCGGTCACGAACCGCGCCTCGTCGCCCGCGAGGAACGCGACCGCGTCGCTGACGTCGGACTCGCGCACCCACGGCGTCGGCAGCACGTGCATCGCCCGCATCGCCGGTTCCGCGTTCTCCAGCGTCGGTTCCGCGCCGGGCGGGCTGAACATCCCGTAGAAGGTCGGGTGCTGGATCATCGGCGTGCTCACGTTCGTCGGGTGGATCGTGTTGACCCGGATGCCGTGCTCGCCGAGCTCACCGGCGAGGCTCTGCATCAACCCGACCACGCCCTGCTTGGCGGCCGAATAGTGCGCCAGCCCGCCGCGGCCCTTCAACCCGGCGACCGAGGAGATGAGCAGCAGGCAGCCGCCGTCGCCCTGCTCGATCATCGTCGGGATCGCGGCCTTCGCAGTGTGGAAGACCCCGGTGAGGTTCACGTCGATCATGTCCTGCCACTGCTCGGCGGTCAGCTCCCAGCTGCGGCCGAAGGAGACGATGCCCGCGTTGGCGATGACGACGTCGACCCTGCCGAGCTCGGCCACGCCCGAGTCGAACGCGGCCTGCAGCCCGTCGAAGTCGCGCACGTCGGCGATCCGGGCCACCGCGCGCCTGCCCAGCTCCTCGACGCGGCGGGCGGTCTCGGCCAGGTCGTGCTCGGTGGGCATCGAGTAGACCGGCGCGACCGAGTCGATCTCGGCGCACCGGTCGACGGCGATGACGTCGGCGCCCTCGGCGGCCAGCCGCAGCGCGTGAGAACGTCCCTGCCCCCGCGCCGCCCCGGTGATGAACGCGACCTTGCCGGCCATCCGATCGGCCATCCGTCCGCCCTTCTTCGCGCGCCCCGCGGCGCGCGGTGCGCGTGCTGCCGGGAGCCCGCGGCCTCGGTCCGGAGCCCCGGCTCCGTAGCGGAGTATGGCCGTGCCGATCTTGCTGTCAAGGCACCAGAAACCGCTCCTGAACAGCCCCCGCGGCCCGCGCCGGACCGGTCGCCGGGGCCGTTCGCTGCGCAGTTGCGGCGATCGCGCACGGTGTTGCGGGCATCACCGCGCGTGCCCGGGAGTCGCGAATTCACGCGTTCGGCGCAGGACAGCACCGCCGCGCTCGTCACCCGTTCGGCGGGAGACCGGGCGCGAAGACGGCGACGCGGGCCGCCCCCGAGGGGACGACCCGCGTCGATCGAGCTCCGCGCCGGTCAGGCGGTGACGTGCGTGCCGTCCCGGACGGTGCCCACGTACTCCTCCACCAGGTCCTCCAACGCGACCACGCCGTGCGAGGCGCCGTCCGAATCGACCGCGACCGCCAGGTGGCTGCGCGCCCGCCGCAGCGAGGTCAGCGCCTGGTCCAGCCGGGCCGTCACCGGAACCGACGGCAACCTGCGGATGCGGGTGGACGCGATCGGGGTGGACGGTTCGCCGCCGGCCTGGTCCAGCACGTCCTTCACGTGCAGGTAGCCGAGCAGCTCGCCGGAGTCCGCGCGCACCGGGAAGCGGGAGAACCCGGTGCTGGAGACCGCGTGCTCCACGTCGCCCAGCGTCGGCGCACCGGGCAGGCTGGTCACCTGGTCCAGCGGTACCAGCACGTCGGCGACGGTGTGCTCCACCGAGGACAGCGTCTGCGCGAGCCTGCGGTGCTCGGACTGCTCCAGCAAGCCCTCCCGCCGCGACTCCACCAGCAGCTCGGCCAGCTCGGAGGACGTGTACGCCGTGTCCAGCTCGTCCTTCGGCTCCACCTTCAGCGCCTTGAGCACGCCGTTCGCCATCATGTTGAACAGCGCGATCAGCGGCCGCGCCAGCTTCACGAACGCCACCAGCGCGGGCACCAGCCACAGCGCGAGCCGCTCCGGGTCCGCCAGCGCCAGGTTCTTCGGCACCATCTCGCCGATCAGCACGTGCAGCACCACCACGATCGCCAGCGCGATCGTGAAGCCCAGCGCGTGCACCACGGGCGCGGGCACCGAGAACGGCTGGATGAGCAGCTCCAGCCGGTGCGCCACGGCCGGTTCGCCGAGCCGGCCGAGGCCCAGCGAGCACAGCGTGATGCCCAGCTGGGCGCTGGTGAGCATCAGCGAACCCTCCTGGCTCGCCTTGATCACGGTGCGGGCCCGGCTCACGCCCTGGTCCAGCAGCGCCTCCAGCCGGTCCCGGCGGGAGGACAGCAGCGAGAACTCCGCGCCCACGAAGAACGCGTTGAGCAGCAGCAGCAGGACGCCGAGCAGGATCGCCACGGTGTCGCTCATCGGGTCCCCCCAGAGGTGCCGGTGGAGTCGGCCGGGCGGTGCGCCCGGGTCAGGCGCAGCTCGGCGATGCGGTG
Source organism: Saccharopolyspora sp. 6V (assembly GCF_020176785.1). Taxonomy (NCBI): domain Bacteria; kingdom Bacillati; phylum Actinomycetota; class Actinomycetes; order Pseudonocardiales; family Pseudonocardiaceae; genus Saccharopolyspora; species Saccharopolyspora sp. 6V. The sequence continues at coordinate 42,536 of NZ_JAIUKB010000023.1, forward strand.
GCGGTCCATGCTCGCGACGGTGAGCCGCCACGGGCCCACCTCGACCTGGTCGCCGTAGGCCGGGATGCGGCCCAGCCGCGCCAGCACCAGACCGGCGACGGTCTCGTACTCGCCCTCGGGCATCTCGAAGCCGGTGGCCTCCTCGATCTCGTCGGCGCGCAGCAGCCCGGAGACGATCCAGGTGCCTTCGGTCAGCGGGCGCACCGCGGCGGTCTCCCGCCGGTCGTGCTCGTCGCGGACGTCACCGATGATCTCCTCGACCACGTCCTCCAAGCTCACCAGGCCCGCGGTGCCGCCGTACTCGTCGACGACCAGGGCCAGCTGCAGCCCGGAACCGCGCAGCCGGTTCAGCAGCGAATCGCCGTCCAGCGTCTCCGGCACCGTCGGCACCGGGCGGGCCAGCGACCCGACCCGGGTGCTGTCGCGCTGGTCGGCGGGCACGCCGAACGCCTGCTTCACGTGCACGACGCCCTGCACGCCGTCCAGGTCGTGGTCGTGCACCGGGAACCGGGAGAACCCGGTGCGCCGGGCCAGCGTCAGCAGGTCCAGCACCGACGCGTCCGAGGACAGCGACTCGACCTTCACCCGCGGCGTCATCAGCTCGTCCGCGGAGCGGTCGCCGAAGCGCAGCGAGCGGTCCATCAGGACCGCGGTGGACTCGTCGAGCGTGCCGTGCTCGGCGCTGGAGCGGACGATCGAGCCGAGCTCGTCGGGGGAGCGCGCCGAACGCAGCTCCTCCTGCGGCTCGATGCCGAAGCGGCGCACCGCCCAGTTCGCGCTGTTGTTCATGCTGTCGATCAACCAGCGGAACACCTGCGAGAAGCGGGAGTGGTAGCCGGAGACGGCGCGGGCGGTCGGCAGCGGGCGCGCGATGGCCAGGTTCTTCGGCACCATCTCGCCGAACACCATCGACAGCGTGGTGGCCAGCAGGATCGCCACCACCAGCGAGATCGGTGCCGCCACCGCGTTCGGCAGGCCGACGGCCAGGAACGCCGGGCGCAGCAGCTCACCGATCAGCGGTTCGGCCACGTAACCCGTGATCAGGGTGGTCAGGGTGATGGCGACCTGCGCGCCGGAGAGCTGGAACGAGAGGGTGCGGTGCGCGCGCTGCACCGCTTTCGCCCGGCGGTCGCCGACCTGGCTGACGTGGGCGTCGACGGTGCTGCGTTCCAGCGAGGTCAGGGAGAATTCCGCGGCCACGGCGAGCGCGGTGCCCAAGGTGAGCACGGCGACGAACAGGAGTCCGAGGACGGAGAGCACGATGGCCATCAGCGATCACCTCGCCGCAGGCCGGTAGTGAGCGGAAAGCCGGGACCACGTCCCGGCTCGGTACTTTCTTCAGGGGACTGTGCCGTGGGCACCGAACGTGTCACTCCTCGGGAGGAAATCGGAAATAAGCGACCCGAGTATATCCCGATCGGAGCACCGGAACCGCGCATCGTGACTCCGGCGACGCGCGGAGGGGTGGCGGAGCCGGGCGGTGCGACGGCGCCGCCACCCGCGGTCACGCCGCCGCGTCCGCCGCCGCGACCTGTCGGAGGGACGCGGCGGGAAGGGCCGCGGGGAGCGGTGGATGCGGTGGGTTGCGTCCGATCGGCGGTAGCGCGACCGCGCCGAGTGCTCGCGGAACAGCGCTGCGTACGCCGCTGCGGATGATCACCCCACCGATTTTCACCGTATTTCCAGGTTGCGGTTCACACCATTTGGGCAAGGCGTAACCTCTGCGCAGTTCCGCACGCGGCCACCCGCCGCATCCAGCACCAGAGAGGTCGTGATCGTGAGTACCCCCACGGTTGCGGACGCGCCGCAGCAGGGCTTCTTCGGCCAGCCACGGGCACTGTCCACGCTGTTCTTCACCGAGATGTGGGAGCGGTTCTCCTACTACGGGATGCGCGGGATCCTCGCGCTCTACCTGTACACGGCCGTGCAGGACGGTGGTCTCGGGCTCCCGGAGACCACCGCCACCTCGCTCGTCTCCGCCTACGGCGCCTCGGTGTACCTGACCGGTGTCGCGGGTGGCTGGATCGCCGACCGGATCTTCGGTGCTCGCCGCGCCGTGTTCTGGGGCGGCGTCCTGATCATGTTCGGGCACATCGCGATGGCGGTGCCCGGCGGGCTGGCCACCACCGGCATCGGCATCGTGCTGATCATCGCCGGTACCGGCTTGCTCAAGCCGAACGTCTCGAAGATGGTCGGCGACCTCTACGCGCAGCAGGACAAGCGCCGCGACGCCGGTTTCTCGATCTTCTACATGGGGATCAACCTCGGCGGGTTCGCCGGGCCGCTGATCGCCGGGTTCCTCCAGTCCGAGATCGGCTTCCACTGGGGCTTCGGCGCCGCCGCGGTCGGCATGGCGCTGGGCCTGGTGCAGTACGTGCTGGGCAGGCGCAACCTCTCCAGCGTCAGCGAGGTGCCCGGCAACCCGCTGCCCGCCGAGCACAAGGGCGCCGTGCTGGGCCGGGCCGGCGGTATCGCCGCGGTGTTCGTGATCGGGCTGGTGGCGCTGGTCGGCACCGGGGTCATCGGCCTCGCCGGCCTGGTCAACGTGGTCACGGTGATCTCGGCCGTGCTGCCGATCGCCTACTTCGCGGTGATGCTCAGCAGCAAGCAGATCAACAAGGTGGAGCGGGAGCGGCTCGTCGCCTACATCCCGCTGTTCCTGGCGACCGCGCTGTTCTTCATGCTCTTCGAGCAGCAGGCCAGCACCCTGGTGATCGTCACCGACATGCAGACCACCCACGAGGTGTTCGGCTGGGAGTTCCCGGTCAGCTGGTTCCAGTCGATCAACTCGCTGGCGATCATCGTCCTGGCACCGGTGTTCGCCGCGCTGTGGCTGAAGTTGGGCGACCGGCAGCCGAGCACGCCGATCAAGTTCGTCGGCGGTCTGGTGTTCGTCGGGCTGGGCTTCCTGTGGGTCGTGGTGTCCGGGTTCATCACCGACTCCAGTGGCAAGCAGCTGGCGCTGGTGGTGGCGCTGGTGTTCGTCATCCTCACCATCGGTGAGCTGATGATCTCGCCGGTGGGCCTGTCGGTGACCACGAAGCTGGCGCCGCCGGTGTTCTCCTCGCAGACGATGGGCCTGTACTTCCTGGCCCCGGCGCTCGGGCAGGGCATCGGTGCGCAGGTGGTGAAGCTCTACGACCCGGCGAACCAGACGCTGTACTTCGGCGTGATCGGGTTGGCGACCATCGCCTGCGGCGGGCTGCTCGCGCTGGGCGCGCCGAAGATCAAGAAGTTGATGCACGGGGTTCCGTGATCGAGTTCCTCGGCGGCGGGCGGTCCGGTTCGGGTCGCCCGCCGCGTCATGCCGGGGCCCGTTCCGGGGTGCTGCCGAGCCCGGTCTCCTCGGCGAGGTCGTCCAGCAGCCCCCGCAGCCGGTCCAGGGTGGCGAGCGTGCGGTGCAGCGACGTCGGGTCCTGCGGCAGCGACTCGGCCAGGTCGCGCAGGTCGTCGGCCCAGGACTGCGCGGACTCGCGGGCCTCCCGGAGGCCCTGGGTGGCCTCCGCGGTCATCGACGCCGCCGTCTCGGCCATCGCCCACAGCAGCTCGGCCAGCCGGTCCCGGGTGTCCTCGTCGAGCATGTCCACGGTCGGCGGCAGCACCGCCGCCAGGTTGCGGGTGGCGTAGGCGCAGCCGGTGAGCACCGTGAGGGACCGGTCCAGCGCGCTGCGCCGCGACGGCATCCGGTAGGCCACCAGCGGCCGGGCGCTGGAGAGCGCGCTGTGCAGCGCGTCGTCGACCTCCCGGACAGCTTCGCGCAGGCCGTCGCCGCAGTCGCCCGCGCCGACCGCGGTGCCGGTGGAGCGCAGCAGGTCCCGCAGCCGCAGCAGGAAGTCCTCGGTGTTGTCCCGCAGCAGCCGCCGGGTGCGGGTGGGCAGCACCACGGTCGCCGCCAGCACGCCCGCGCTCGCACCGATCGCGGTCTCGGCCAGGCGCACGCCCAGCACGTTCACGTCGAACGTGCCCAGCACGCCGTAGAGCGCCCCGAGCATCGTGGTGATGAAGAACGTCATCCCGGCGTAGGACACCCCCGCCAGGTAGAACGCGGCGAACACGCAGCACAGGATCATCAGCAGCTCCGCCGTGGCGTCACCGGTGATGCGGGAGGCGACCAGCACCCCGGCCACCACCCCGAGCATCGTGCCCGCGGTGCGCTGCCAGGCGCGCACCAGCAGTTCGCCGCGGCTGTTGGCGCTGATGAACACCACGAACGCCGTGATCACCGCCCAGTACCAGCGGTTCGGCGAGACCAGCTGGCCGAGCACGATCGCCATCGCCGCGGCGCAGGTGACCTGCACGGCGGCGCGCAGCTCGGGACGGCGCAGCCCGGTCTCCTCGCGGTCGGTCCGGTCCTCGTCGGGTTCGCGCTCGTCGCCGGAGCGCTGCCCGGTGCCCTCGTCATCGGTGTCGTCGGTGCGCGGCCCGACGCGGCCGAGGTCTCCGTACGCGGTGGTGAGCTCGGCGAGCGCGGCGCCGAGCCTGCGGATCGCCATCGCCAGCTCCACTGAACCGTCCCGCCGCCGCGGCCGGGACGCGCCGTCGTCCGGCTGCCCGGCGGCGCGCACCCCGTCGCGTTCGATGCGGTCGGCGAGCGAACGCGCTGCCGCCCGCACCTCGGAGGCGTCGCTGCGCACCACGGCCAGCAGGCCGGCCACCGCCTGCGGCACCGCCGTCCCGCCGCTGGGGTGGTCGAGCACCCGCATCAGCGGGTTCAGCAGGTTCTCCGCGGTCAGCTCGACGCTGAGGATGCGTCGCCGCAGCAGTTCCCGGCCCGCCTCGTCCAGCCCGTCGAGCTCGGCGACGGTGCCCTCCAGCATCCGGGCGGTCTCGTTGAGCCGCACCGAGCGGTGCCGCAGCCGCTTGCGGTGCCGCTCGGCCTCCGGCTGCTGGGCCAGCGCGCGCACCTCGTGCAGCAGGCCCTGCACCTGGGCGCGCAGCGTGCGCCGCCCCCGCTCCAGCACGCCGCGCGGGTCGTCGCGCAGCACCACGAACCGCAGGAGGAACGCGCTGCCCGCCCCGCACACCGCGGCCCACAGCAGGTCCGGCAGCTGCGGCAGCTGCGGGCGCAGGAACATCGCGAAGAAGTACCCCATGAACGCGACCATCCCGAACGCGAAGTACCGCGGGCCGAACCGCCGGATGTAGGTCGCCGCGAATACCACGGGGAGGAACAGCGCCACGTGCAGTACCGGCGCGCTCGCCGTGGCGGTGGCCAGGGTCAGCGAGAGCGCGGCGGGCACCGGCATCAGCAGCGTGGTGCGGCGGCGCTCCCGGTCGGTGGGGTCGTTCACCGCGGTGATCGAGTTGATCGCCACCACCGCGGCGACCATTCCGCTGGTCACCGGGCGGTGCAGCAGCACCAGCACGCCCATCGCGGCGCCGATCGCGCAGGCCGTGGCCAGCGTGACGCGGGTGGCGTTGCGCAGCCGGCGCAGCGCCGGGTCGGACGCGAGGAAGCGGTTCCACCACTCGCTGACCACGTGCGCTCGCTCCTTCCCGCCGCTCGCCGCGGCCGCCGCCGCGACCCTACGCCGCGCGTCCCCCGGACGGGCGGGGCGCGCCGGGCCGGCGGGGGAGCGGTCAGGCGCCGCGGTGGCGGCGCACGCTCTCCTCGACGACGTCGAGCACGGGGCCCAGGTCGTCGGCGGGCAGTCCCATCGCCAGGTGCGAGACGAGTCCTTCGAGGACCAGTTCGAGGTAGGCGGTGAGCACGTCCACGTCCACGTCGTCGCGCAGGTTCCCACCGTCGCGCTGCCACTGCAGGCGGGCCTTGGTGGCGGCGGTGAGCTGTTCGGAGCGCTGCGCCCAGCGGGCCCGGAACTCGGCGTCGGTGCGCAGCCGCCGGGACACCTCCAGCCGGGTGCCCAGCCACTCGGCCTCCGGTTCGCTGCCGCCGCCGGGGGTGCGGTCGGCGAGCAGGTCGCGCATCACCTGCACCAGGCCCTGCTCGGCGACCACGTCGGCCATCCGGGCGGCGTCGTCCTCGGCGAGCGCCAGGAACAGGGATTCCTTGTCCTTGAAGTGGTGGAAGATCGCGCCGCGGGACAGCCCGGTGGCCTCTTCGAGCCTGCGGACGGTGGCGCCTTCGTAGCCGTTGCGGGCGAAGCAGCTGCGGGCACCGTCGAGGATCTGGCGGCGCCTGGCCTGGAGGTGATCCTGACTGACCCTGGGCATGGGTTGATCGTCCCAGCTCCGTCGCGCCGCATGCAATCCGTACGTACGTATTGTTGGCAACCGTCCACCTGTTGGGGAATTATCGCGCAGAGGCACTGGACTTTTCCGCACACCTGCGCACCGAATTCGACCCGCCCGCGCACTTCGCCCGATTCCGGGCGTTCCCGCCGGCTCCGGTCGGGCAGGCACCGCGCCCGGACGGTCCCGGCGGCCCCGCGACGGGCCCCGGTGACGCCGGTGCCCCATCCAGGTGGTGATGATCCGCATGACCGCTTCGATCGATTCCCCCACGGCGGCGCACCCGCCCGCCGAGGTCCCCAGCTCCCGCATCCGCACCCGCGCCGAGGCGGAGGCCTACGTGGCCTCGGTCTGCTTCAAGCACGGCCCTCCCCGGCTGCTCGGCGTCGAACTCGAATGGACCGTCCACCACGCGGCCGACCCGCGACGACCGCTCGATGCCGAGGCGCTGATCGCCGCGCTCGGCCCGCACGCCCCGCGCTCCCTGGTCCCGGACAGCCCGCAGCGCCCGCTGCCGAACGGCTCCGCGCTCACCGTCGAACCCGGTGGCCAGGTCGAGGTCTCCAGCCTGCCGTCCCCTTCGCTGCGCACCCTGCTCGACTCCACCGCCGCCGACGCCGCGCACGTCCGGAGCCGGCTCGCCGACGGCGGACTGCTGCTCGGCGAGCGCGGCACCGACCCGTGGCGCATCCCGCACCGGCTGCTCGACGTCCCGCGCTACGCGGCGATGGAGTGCGCGTTCGACCGCATCGGCATCGGCGGCCGCCTCATGATGTGCAGCACCGCCGGGGTGCAGGTGTGCCTGGACGCCGGTGAACCGCACCGGATCGCGGCGCGCTGGGCGGCGCTGCACGCGCTCGGGCCGGTGTTCATCGCCGCGTTCGCGAACTCCCCGCAGCTGTTCGGCGACCCCACCGGCTGGGCGTCGGTGCGCACCCGCTCGCTGCTGCGTACCGACATCCCGCGGATGCGGCCCGGACCGGCGACGGCCGACCCTGCCGCGGACTGGGCGCGCCGGGTGCTGGACACCGCGCTGCTGTGCCTGCGCCGGGACGGCACCGACTGGCGGGCGCCCGGCGGGGTGACCTTCGCCGAGTGGATCTGCGGCGCGCTGCCGTGGCCACCGACCTTCGACGACCTCGACTACCACCTGAGCACCCTGTTCCCCCCGGTGCGCCCGCGCGGGTACTTCGAGGTCCGCTACCTGGACGCGCAGCACGGCGACGACTGGATGCTGCCCACCGCCGCGCTCGTCGCCCTGTTCGCCGACGAGTCCACCGTGGACCGGGTGCTGGAACTCGCCGTCCCCGCCGGCGGCCGCTGGGTCGACGCCGCTCGGCACGGCCTCGCCGACCCGGCGCTGGCCCGGACCGCGGCGGCCGTGCTGGAGCTGGCCTGCCGCGAGCTCGACCGGCTGGACGAGACCCCGGAACTGGTGGAGCCGCTCGCCGACGTGGTGCCCCGGCGGCTCACCGAAGCCCGCTGATCGGCGCGCAGTCGTCCCGCGCGCCGCGGCGGCGGCCCGGCGCGCCCGTTCCCGCGATCATGGAGGTGACCCGGTGACCACCAGGTCCCAGGCAGGTACCGAATCCCAGGACGCCCCGCGGCCCGGCCGCGGTGACCTCGCCGAACTCGGCGTCGAAGGGCTGCGCTCGCGCGTGGCCGAAGAACTCGTCCGCACCCGCGAGCGCAGCGAGGTGCTCACCGGCAGCGTCGACGACGACGACCTGACCCGGCAGCACTCGCCGCTGATGTCGCCGCTGGTCTGGGACCTCGCGCACATCGGCAGCCAGGAGGAGCTGTGGCTGGTGCGCGACGTCGGCGGGGCCGAGGCGATCCGCCCCGACATCGACGACCTCTACGACGCGTTCCAGCACCCGCGCCGCGACCGGCCGCAGCTGCCGCTGCTGGGCCCGGCCGAGGCCCGCTCCTACGTGGGGGAGGTGCGCACCAAGGTGCTCGACCTGCTCGACCGCACCCCGCTGGAGGGCAGGCGGCTGGTGGAGCAGGCGTTCGCCTTCGGCATGATCGTGCAGCACGAGCAGCAGCACGACGAGACGATGCTGGCCACCCACCAGCTGCGGAAGGGCCCGCCGGTGCTCACCGCCGACGACCCGCCCGCGGCCAGGGCGGAGGCGCTCCCGGCGGAGGTCCTGGTGCCGGGCGGGCCGTTCACGATGGGCACCTCCACCGAACCGTGGGCGCTGGACAACGAGCGCCCCGCCCACCCGGTGCACGTGCCGGATTTCCTCATCGACACCACCCCGGTCACCAACGCCGCCTACCGCCGCTTCGTCGAGGGCGGCGGCTACGACCAGCCCCGCTGGTGGAGCGAGGAGGGCTGGGCGTACCGGCAGCACGCGGAGCTCACCGCGCCCCGGTTCTGGCGCCGCGACGGCGACGGCTGGCTGCGCCGCCGCTTCGGGCACGTGGAACCGCTGCCGCCGGACGAACCGGTGCTGCACGTCAGCTTCCACGAGGCCGAGGCCTACGCGCGGTGGGCCGGCAAGCGGCTGCCCACCGAGCAGGAGTGGGAGAAGGCCGCCCGCCACGACTCGCGCACCGGCCGCTCGCTGCGCTACCCGTGGGGCGACGGGGACCCGGGGCCCGAGCACGCGAACCTCGGGCAGCGGCACCTGCGGCCCGCGGCGGCGGGCGCCTACCCGCTCGGTGCCGCGCCGTGCGGCGCGCGCCAGCTCATCGGGGACGTGTGGGAGTGGACCTCCTCGGACTTTCTGCCGTACCCGGGTTTCGGCGCCTTCCCGTACCGGGAGTACTCCGAGGTGTTCTTCGGGCCGGGGCACAAGGTGCTGCGCGGCGGCTCGTTCGGCACCGACGCGGCGGCCTGCCGCGGCACCTTCCGCAACTGGGACCTGCCGATCCGGCGGCAGATCTTCAGCGGTTTCCGCTGCGCGCGCACCCCGCGCCCGGGCGAGTTCGGCTGAGCGCGGCATGTGCAGGCACCTGGGATACCTCGGGCCACCGCTGCCGCTGGCGGAACTGCTGCTGGACCCGCCGCACTCGCTGCTGCAGCAGACGTGGGCGCCGCGGGACATGCGCGGCGGCGGGACCGTCAACGTCGACGGGTTCGGCGCCGGCTGGTACGAGGACGGCGGCGAACCCGCCCGGCACCGGCGCGCCGTTCCGATGTGGACGGACCGCTCGTTCGCCGAGCTCGCCCGCAGGCAGCGCTCCGGCGCGGTGCTGGCGGCGGTGCGCTCGGCCACGGTCGGCATGCCGGTGAGCGAGGCGGCGTGCGCCCCGTTCACCGACGGGCGGTGGCTGTTCAGCCACAACGGCGTCGTCGCGGGCTGGCCCGAGTCGCTGGCGAAGGCCGCGGCCGACCTGGACGTCGTGGACCTGATGACCTTGGAGGCGCCGACGGACTCCGCGGTGCTGTGGGCGCTACTGCGGCACCGGCTGCACCGCGGCGAGGACCCGGCGCGGGCGGTGCGCGCCGTGGTCGGGCAGGTGGTGCGCACCCGGCCCGAATCGCGGCTGAACCTGCTGCTCACCGACGGTTCCGCGCTGGTCGCCAGCACCTGGGGCCACGCGCTGTCGGTGCGCCGCACCGCCGACTCGGTGCTGCTGTCCTCCGAACCGTTCGGCGACGACGCGCGGTGGGAGCCGGTCCCGGGCCGGCACCTGGTCGTCGCCCGGCCCGGATCCGTGCACGTCGCACCACTACTCGACGAGGGGGAAACGCCGTGACCGAACCCGAACTGGTCGTGCACTTCACCGAGCAGGACGCGGCCCGCGAACTGCGCGCCGACGTCCGCGCCGGTCTGACCGACCGGCCGAAGTGGCTGCCGCCGAAGTGGCTCTACGACGCGGCGGGCAGCGAGCTGTTCGAGCGGATCACCGCGCTGCCGGAGTACTACCAGACCCGCGCCGAGCACGGCATCCTCAGCAGGCACGCCGTGGACGTCGCCGAGCTCACCGGGGCGGGCACCCTCGTCGAGCTCGGCTCCGGCTCCTCGGAGAAGACCCGGCTGCTGCTGGACGCGCTGCGCAAGACCGCGACGCTGCGGCGGTTCGTGCCGCTGGACGTCTCGGAGTCCGCGCTGCGCCAGGCGATCACCGCGATCGCCGTGGACTACCCGGAGCTGCCGGTGCGGGGCATCGTCGGCGACTTCACCACCGAGCTCGCCGCGGTGCCCGCGGGCAGCGGGCGGCTGGTGGCGTTCCTCGGCGGCACCATCGGCAACTTCCCGCCCGCCGAGCGCGCCCGGTTCCTCGCCGCGGTGCGCGCCGCGCTGCGGCCGGGGGAGTGGTTGCTGCTGGGCACCGACCTGGTGAAGGACCCGGACCGGCTGGTGCGGGCCTACGACGACGCCCAGGGCGTGACGGCCGAGTTCGACCGCAACGTGCTGCGGGTGCTCAACCGGGAGCTGCGCGCCGGGTTCGACCCGGACGCGTTCTCGCACGTGGCCCGGTGGGACGCCGAGCAGGAGTGGATCGAGATGCGGTTGCGGGCGAGCCGGGCGATGCGGGTGCCGATCGAGGATCTAGGCCTGACCGTGGAGCTCGCCGCAGGCGAGGAGATCCGCACCGAGGTGTCGGCGAAGTTCCGCCGCACCCGCGTCGAGGGCGAACTCGCCGACGCCGGGTTCGAGCTCACCCGCTGGTGGCTCGACGACGCGGGCGACTTCGCGCTGTCCCTGGCCACCGCGGTCTGAACCCCGCCCGCACCGTGGCCGCGATCACGACCGCGGGTCGCGGCCGCGGTGCGGTGTGACAGGGTTGGCCGGGTGAGCGGCATGATCAAGGTTGCGCAGTGGCTGGGTCGCAAGCAGTGGTTCGCCTCGGCGGGCCGGAAGCTGGTGCCCGTCGACCTCGCCGTGCAGCGGCGTACCGGTGGCCGGCTCGGCCTGGCGCGGCTGGCCGGGTTGTCCTCGATGCTGCTCACCACCACCGGGCGGCGCAGCGGCCTGCCGCGGGAGGTGCCGCTGCTGTACGTGCCGCACGGCGACGACTTCCTGGTGGTCGGCTCGAACTGGGGCCAGGCGTCGCACCCGGCCTGGTCGGCGAACCTGCTCGCGCACCCGGAGGCCGAGGTGGACGTGATCTCCCGCCGGGTTCCGGTGCGCGCGGTGCTGCTCACCGGCGAGGAGCGGGAACGGCTGTGGCACGAGGTGGTCCTGCCGTTCTGGCCCGCCTACGCGGACTACGCCCGCCGCGCCGGCGGCCGCGAACTGCGCGTCTTCCGCCTCACCCCGCGCTGAGGCGAGCGGGTCCTCAGCGGCGTTCGCCGATGAGGACCGACCAGCCGAGCGACCCGCGTTCCCGGGTCAGGTAGTCGTTGCGGAACCGGCGCGAGTCGCCCAGCATCCGCTCCCGGTCGGGGTGCTCGGGGTTGCGCCTGGCCCAGGTGTGGGCGTTCTTCCACTGCCCGGACTCGTAGCGGTCCCAGTCGTCGAGCGAAGCCGACACCAGGCCGGTGACCTCCACGTCGAACTCCTCGGCGACGTGCACCAGCTCGATCAGCGACGGCAGCTCCTCGGTGGAGGAACCGTCGACGGAGTGCACGTCGCCGATCGCGAACCGGCCGTGCTCCACCAGCGCCGCGACCATCCACTCCATCGACGCGCGGAACCCGCCGAGCGCGAAGCTCGCGCCCAGGCAGGTCGCGACCGCGTACCCGCCGGGCTCCGGCTCGAACTCCAGCGCGGGCCCGTGCACGTGCCGCACCCGGTCGGTCAGCCCGGAGGCCGCGGCGCGGTCCCGCGCGGCCCGCACGAACTCCTCGTTGTTCTCCAGCCCCACCACTTCGGCGCCCATCGCGGCGAGTTCGGCGGCCCACCAACCGCGCCCGGCCCCGACGTCGAGCACCCGGTCACCGGCGCCGATCTCGAGGTGTTCGGCGACCTCGCGGAGCTTCGCGGGGCTGATCGGGTTCTGCACGTCGTGGGTGGATTCGACGATGGAGAAGTAGTCGCTGTCGCTCATCGGCGGCAAGGGTAGCGGACCCGGAGATCACCCCCGCCCGGTGTTTCGTCCCCCGGCTGCGGCGGGCGGAACTGCCGGGATGGATCTTGGGCGCGCCCCGGGACCGGAGCAGAGTTGCGGCCGTGCGCGCAGTCGGACCGCGAGGAGGGCCGATGACCCGTGCGAGCCGACCCGGCTTCGGGGGAGGCCGCCCCGCGTGGCGCAACCCGACCGGCCGTCGCGGGAGCCGCACGGGGACGAGTGCCCGGCGGGCGGTGATCACGTGCTGATCCCCGAGCAAGGGGGCCGGATGGTGTGCGTCAAGTGCGACCAGGTCCGCCGAGCACCGCCCGCAGGCGGCCCGTGTCAGGCGCGGCCGGGTGCGGGGAGACCGACGAGGCAGCGCAGGCACGGCATGCCCGCCGGTCCCGGCGAGACCTCGGCGACGTCGGCGGGGATCAGCTCGCCGCACGCGGTCGTCCAGCGCACGACGTCCGCCACCGGCCCGTCGGCTTCGGCCAGGTGCGCCTGTCGGCGGGATTCGGCGACGGCGCCCGGCGCGTAGCGGACGGCCACGACCCGGGTGGTGCGGGCGGGTGTTCGTTGGCCACCGGACGGGGCGTTCTCCGATGCGTCGGGCAAGCCGGTTCACCTCCGGGGGTGGGACGCGGCCGCCGACGCGGGTGACGCGGGGTAGGCGGCGCCGCTACCCGAGCAGGGTAACGACAGCGGGCGGAGGGCGGAACCTCCGATCCGCGGGCGGGTTCGGCGCAGCGGACGGTGACCGCGGCCGGACGTTCCCGGTGCTGCGCGCGGGTGTTCGGCGGAACGGAGCACGTCCGCCGATGCGGCAGTGGGCCGTCGGCGCACGGCTGAACGGGGCAGCCGCGGCTAGCCTGACCAGCGGTCCGCGCAATCCAGGGGGTGGCTCGTTGGGTCGAGAATCACGCGCGTTCGACGCGCCGCGGCTGCCGCACCGGTCGCGGGCTTCGACGGTGGCCCGGGTCGGTGCGGCCCTGCTGTCGGCGGCGGTGCTCGCGGTGACCGGCTACGGCTGGGCGAACTACGGCGACCTGCGGTGGGCGCTGAGCACCAGCGCCGCCACCGAGGGCGCGACGGCCGACGGGGCCACCGACATCCTGCTGGTGGGCTTGGACAGCCGCACCGACGCGCAGGGGCGGCCGCTGCCGGACGACGTGCTGCGCCGGCTGGGGGCCGGGCGGAACCCGGCGAGCCTGACCGACACGCTGATCCTGGTGCACGTGCCGGAGGACGGGTCGCGGGCCACCGCGTTCTCCATCCCGCGCGACACGTACACGACCATCCCGGGGCACGGCGAGCACAAGATCAATTCGGCGTACGGGCGGGGGAAGGCGGCGGCCGCGGCGCGCCTGGTCGGGCTCGACCCGGCGGAGCGGGAACGGCGTTCCGCCGACGCGGGCCGATCGCTGGTCACCGACTCGGTGCAGCGGCTGACCGGGGTGCAGGTCGACCACTACGCGGAGGTGAACCTGCTGGGCTTCGCGCGGCTCACCGAGGCCGTCGGCGGGGTGCCGGTGTGCTTGAAGCGGCCGGTGCGCGATTCCTACTCGGGGGCGGAGTTCGCCGCGGGGCACCAGCGGATCGCCGGTGCGGAGGCGCTGGCTTTCGTGCGCCAGCCCCACGGCCTGCCCCGCGGGGACCTGGACCGGATGGTGCGCCAGCAGGCGTTCCTGGCCGGGCTGGTGCGGACCGCGACCTCCGGCGGGGTGCTCGCGCAGCCCGCGCGGCTGAGCGAGCTGATCGACTCGGCGCGGCAGTCGATCGTGCTGGACCGGGAGTGGGACGTGCTGACCTTCGCCCAGCGGATGCAGGGGCTCACCGCGGGGGCCGTCGAGTTCTCCACCATCCCGATCCGGGACGCGAACTTCGACACCCGCGACGGCCAGGCGGTGCGGGTCGATCCGGTCGAGGTCGGTCGCGCCGTGCAGGGCGCCGCGCACGGCAGGCCGGTGCCGCGCCAGGCCGATCCCACGGGCGCGCGCTCCACCGGGGAGCACACCGCGGAGACCGGCCGGTCGACGTCCACCCGCAGCACCCGGGAGGCCGACGAGACCGGCGCGTCCACGAGCTCGCCGCGAACCTCGACGACCCGCACGTCCCGGTCGAGCGAGGAGACCACGAGCCCCTCCAGCAGCACCCGCTCGTCGAGCACCCGCTCCACGACCTCGGAGACCACGCGGACCTCGGAGCCGACGACGAGCCGCACGGGCACTTCGGCGCCCCGCCAGGAGCAACCCATCGCCCCGGAACCGCTCACCGCCGACGGCATCAACTGCATCAACTGACCCGGAACGCGCGACGGCCCCCGCACGCTTGTGACGTGCCGGCCCCGCCGATCAGCTACCTGCCGGATCGGCAGGTGATCAGGAGCGGATCATCTTGCGCAGCACGTACTGCAGGATGCCGCCGTTGCGGTAGTAGTCCGCCTCACCGGGGGTGTCGATGCGCACCTTGGCGTCGAACTCGACGGTGGAACCGTCGCCCTTGGTGGCCACGACCTTGACCGTCTGCGGGGTCTCGCCGTCGTTGAGCGCGGTGATGCCCGACAGGTCGAAGGTCTCGGTGCCGTCCAGGCCCAGCGACTTCGCCGAGGAGCCCTCGGGGAACTGCAGCGGGATGACGCCCATGCCGATCAGGTTCGAGCGGTGGATGCGCTCGAAGGACTCGGCGATGACCGCCCGCACGCCCAGCAGGCTGGTGCCCTTCGCGGCCCAGTCGCGGGAGGAACCGGAGCCGTACTCCTTGCCACCCAGCACGACCAGCGGGGTGCCCTGCGCGGCGTAGTTCTGCGCGGCGTCGTAGATGAACGCCTGCGGAGCGCCGTCCTGGGTGAAGTCCCGCGTGTAGCCGCCCTGCACGTCGTCCAGCAGCAGGTTCCGCAGCCGGATGTTCGCGAAGGTACCGCGGATCATGACCTCGTGGTTGCCGCGGCGCGACCCGTAGGAGTTGAAGTCCTTGCGGTCGATGCCGTGGTCGCTGAGGTACTTGCCCGCGGGGGAGTCCGGCTTGATCGCACCGGCCGGGGAGATGTGGTCGGTGGTGACCGAGTCGCCCAGCAGCGCCAGCACGCGGGCACCGGAGATGTCGGTGACCGGGCTCGGCTCCATGCCCATGCCCTCGAAGTACGGGGGCTTGCGCACGTAGGTGGACTCGGAGTCCCACTCGAAGGTCTCGCCCTCCGGCGTGGGCAGCGAACGCCAGCGCTCGTCGCCCTTGAACACGTCGGAGTAGTCCTTGGTGAACATCTCCTGGGTGATCGCGTAGTCGATGGTCTCCTGGACCTCCTGCGGCGAGGGCCACAGGTCGCGCAGGAACACCGGCTCGCCCTCGGTGTCGTGACCGAGCGGGTCGGTCTCGAAGTCGAAGTCCATGGTGCCCGCGAGCGCGTAGGCGATGACCAGCGGCGGCGAGGCCAGGTAGTTCATCTTGACGTCGGGGTTGATCCGGCCCTCGAAGTTCCGGTTGCCCGACAGCACCGAGGTGACCGACAGGTCGTTCTGCTGCACCGCGGCGGAGATCTCCTCCGGCAGCGGGCCGGAGTTGCCGATGCAGGTGGTGCAGCCGTAGCCGACCAGGTGGAAGCCCAGCTTCTCCAGGTACGGCCAGAGACCGGCCTTCTCGTAGTAGTCGGTGACGACCTGCGAACCCGGCGCCATCGAGGTCTTCACCCAGGGCTTGCGGGTGAGGCCCTTGTCCACGGCGTTGCGGGCCAGCAGCGCGGCACCCAGCATCACCGACGGGTTCGAGGTGTTGGTGCAGGAGGTGATCGAGGCGATCACCACGGCACCGTGGTCGAGCTCGAACTCGCCGTACTCGTCCGAGGACACCTTGATCGGGTTCGTCGGGCGGCCGGAGGCGCCGTCGGCGGCCGAGACCAGCCGCGGCTTGTCGCCCTCGCCGTGGTGGGTCACCGACACCGGGTCGCTGGCGGGGAAGGACTCCTCGCCGGCCTCGTCGAGCGCCGCGTCGTCGGTGTTCTGCACCTGCACGTAGTCGGTGAGCGACTTGCGGAACGACGGCTTGGCGTCGGAGACCTCGATGCGGTCCTGCGGGCGCTTCGGCCCGGCGATGGACGGCACCACGGTGGAGAGGTCCAGCTCCAGGTACTCGGAGTACTCCGGCTCGTGGTCGGCGTCGTGCCAGAGGCCCTGCTCCTTGGCGTAGGCCTCCACCAGCGCGACCTGGTCGGCCGGGCGGCCGGTGAGCTTGAGGTAGCGGATCGTCTCGTCGTCGATCGGGAAGATCGCGGCGGTCGAGCCGAACTCGGGGCTCATGTTGCCGATGGTGGCGCGGTTGGCCAGCGGCACCGAGGCGACGCCCGAACCGTAGAACTCGACGAACTTGCCGACGACGCCGTGCTTGCGCAGCATCTCGGTGATCGTGAGGACCACGTCGGTGGCGGTGGCACCGGCGGGGATCTCCCCGGTCAGCTTGAAGCCGACGACGCGCGGGATGAGCATCGACACCGGCTGGCCCAGCATCGCGGCCTCGGCCTCGATGCCGCCGACGCCCCAGCCCAGCACGCCCAGGCCGTTGACCATGGTGGTGTGCGAGTCGGTGCCGACGCACGAGTCCGGGTAGGCCTGGCCGTTGCGGGCCATCACGGTGCGGGCCAGGTGCTCGATGTTGACCTGGTGCACGATGCCGGTGCCCGGGGGGACGACCTTGAACTCGTCGAAGGCGCCCTGGCCCCAGCGCAGGAACTGGTAGCGCTCCTTGTTGCGGCCGTACTCGAACTCGACGTTGCGTTCGAAGGCGTCCGGCTTGCCGAACACGTCGATGATCACCGAGTGGTCGATGACCAGTTCGGCGGGGGCCAGCGGGTTCACCTTGGAGGTGTCGCCGCCGAGGTCGGCGACGGCCTCGCGCATGGTGGCCAGGTCGACCACGCAGGGGACTCCGGTGAAGTCCTGCATGATGACCCGCGCGGGGGTGAACTGGATCTCCGTCGACGGCTCGGCCTTGGCATCCCAGCTCGCCAGGGCGCGCACGTGGTCGGCGGTGATGTTCGCACCGTCCTCGGTGCGCAGCAGGTTCTCCAGCAGGATCTTGAGGCTGTAGGGCAGCCGCGCCGCGCCGTCGACCGCGTTCAGCCGGAACACCTCGTAGGAGGCGTCACCGACCTTCAGCGTGCCGCGGGCACCGAAGCTGTCCTTGCTCGCAGGTGCAGTCACGTTCAACTCCATCTCGCGACGGGCGCAAGTCAGTTCAGGGAACGACCGCGAGTCTCGCGCACGTCGGCCGAGCATGCGCGCAGCCCCGGCGGTCTGATGGTCATAACAGTACGCTTGTCCTGTAATCCGGCTCAAGGCCGGGTCCGCCCGAATCGGCCGTCCGATGTTCCGGTTCGTGCACAACCCCGTTTTTTCCGGCGGAATCCCGTCCGGAACGCCGCGGAACGGTGCGGGAGATCACGTTTCGCCCCGGACGCGTCCCGCCCGCCTCGGCGCCGCGCGCCCACCGGGCCGCGGACTTACGCTCGACGCGGCAGACCGCCCGGGCGGAACGGTGCCGTCCGGCGCTCCAGCGCAGGGGGGAACCATGGCCACACGGGAGCGGTCCCGCAGCGGGCTCGGCGGCGAGCTGGCGGCGGAATTCCTCGGCACCTTCGTGCTCATCCTGCTGGGCTGCGGCTCGGTGGCCGTCGCGCTCGCCGGGCTCCCCGGTTCCGGCCGCCAGGAGGACGCGTTCGGCGCGGGCAACTGGCTCATCATCGCCTTCGGCTGGGGCTTCGCCGTCGTGTTCGGCGTCTACATCGCGGGCGGCGTCAGCGGCGCGCACATCAACCCCGCCGTCACCCTGGCCTTCGCCGTCCGGCGGAGCTTCCCGTGGCGCAAGGTCGTGCCCTACGTGGCCGCCCAGGTGGTCGGGGCCTTCCTCGCCGCAGGCGTCGTGCACGCCTGCTACCGGTGGGCCATCGACGCCTACAACGCGAAGGCCGGGGTCACCCGCCCGGAAGCGCTGGACACGTTCTCGATCTTCGCGACGTTCCCGGCGAAGTACTTCGGCGACTCCTGGTTCGGCCCGCTGCTGGACCAGGTCGTGGGCACCGCGATCCTCGTCGCGCTGATCTGCGCGCTCATCGACCTGCGCAACACCGCGCCCGCCTCGAACCTCGGCCCGTTCCTGATCGGGATGGTGGTGACCGCCATCGGGCTGAGCTTCGGCACCAACGCGGGGTACGCGATCAACCCGGCGCGCGACTTCGGGCCGCGGCTGTGGACCTACCTGGCCGGGTGGGACGAGATCGCGCTGCCCGGCAGCTACCAGTACTTCAGCTGGTACTTCTGGATCCCGATCGTCGGGCCGCTGGTGGGCGGGGTGCTCGGCGCGGTCGTCTACGACCTGTTCATCGGCCGGGTGCTCGCCGCGCGCGACACGGCGCCCGAACCCGGCCGGACCGGCGACTAGACCGGACGGTCCGCCCTCGATCCGAGCGGGTCGACCGGTCGGGGGGAACCGCGGAGGTGCGGTGCTCCGGGTGGTGCCGGGACTCGGAGCGGCGGGCCCGGCGCCTGTGCTTCGATGACCTGCGTGCGCACCCTGCTCGCCGCTCCCAAGTCCGCCGGCGTGACCGCCGCGGTCCTCTCCGCGCTCTGCTTCGGCGGCTCGGGCCCGTTCGCGAAACCGCTGATCACCGTCGGTTTCACCCCGCTGCAGGTGGCGTGGATGCGGCTGGCGGGCGGGGCGCTGCTGATGCTGCCGTTCGCGGTGCGCCACGCCGGAGCGCTGCGGCGGGCGCCGTGGCTGCTGCTGGGCTACGGGCTGTTCGCCATCGCCGGGGTGCAGACCTGCTACTTCGCGGCCATCGCCTCGATCCCGGTGGCGGTGGCGCTGCTCATCGAGTTCCTGGGGCCGGTGCTGGTCCTCGGCTGGATCCGGTTCGTGCGCCGCGCCCCGGTGACCAGGCAGGCCGCGATCGGCACCGCGCTCGCGCTGGTCGGGCTGGCGTGCGTCGTGGAGGTCGCCGCCGGGCTGCGCTTCGACCCGGCCGGGCTGCTGCTCGCGCTGGCCGCGGGCGGGTGCCAGGCCGGGTACTTCCTGCTCTCGGACAGCTCCGCCGAGGTGGATCCGCGGGCGCTGGTCTCCTACGGCCTGCTCGTCGGTGCCGCCGTCGTCACGCTGGTCGCGCGGCCGTGGGAGCTGGACTGGGCGCTGCTGGCGCGGCCGGTGCAGCTGTCCGGCACGCCGTTCCCGGCGCTGCTCGTCGTCGGATGGGTCGTGCTGGTGAGCACCGTGCTCGCCTACCTCACCGGCATCCTGGCGGTGCGGCGGCTGTCGCCGCCGGTCGCGGGCGCGGTGGCGTTCCTGGAGCCGGTGGTGGCCACCGTGCTGGCCTGGCTGCTGCTCGGCGAGCACGTCGGCCCGTGGCAGCTCGCCGGGGGAGCGCTGGTGCTCGCCGGTGCCTTCATCGCCCAGCGGTCCGCCCCCGCGGTCGAACCCACCGCCCGGCCCGTCGAGGTCCGGGCAACGCCGGAGCGCTGATCGGTCAGGCCGCGCGGGTGCGGGACATGCGCTGGTAGGCGGTCTTGGCGGCGTGGACGATGAGCCCCTCCAGGAGGGCCACGGCCACGCTGGTCAGCAGGGTCGCCAGGAAGTTCATGGTGGGCGTGCTTTCTGCCGTCGGATTCCTGCTCGTACGCCCCGACGGTCCCGGTGCGGGGTGAGGGCCGGGTTGGTTCCGGGTGACGGGCAGGTGAAGCGGCGGGGAAAATCCGCCGTTCCACCAGGTGAGGGGATCTCCCGGGCCGCGTGCGACCGGTCGCCCGAGGTGCTGCGCGCCGCTCACCCGGGTGTCGTGGCGAGCGGCGCGGACCCGGTGGGGATGCCGCGGTCGGCGCCGTTGCGGGCGGCGCGCGGAGGCGGGAGCACCTCGCCGTCCACGACCGGACCGTCCGCACCCTCGGTGATCTCGTCCGGGGCGGGTTCGGCCGGTTCCTCCTCCGCCGCGGGCAGCGCGCGCGGTTCGGCGGGGGAGGAATCCGCAGGTGGGCGCTGCCACAGCACCACGGCCGTGGTGGTTCCGATCGCCGAGCCCACCGCGATGCACCACTGGTGTGGTAGTAGCGGACTGCTACCGAAGAACCGGCTCAATCCCGGCACCTGCACCACCCCGAACAGCACCACCAGCGACACCGCGCCCGAGGCGAGCACCAGCCGCGTGCGCCCGCGCACGGCGAGGGTCTGGGCGAGCTGCGCGGCCACCAGCGCCACCAGGCCGGTGGTGCGGGCCTGCGCCGCGGTGGACACCGGGCGGGCCAGCGCCCAGGCGAGTCCGGCCGCGCCCGCCGTGGCCGCCGCGCGCAGGTACACGGCCTCCGTGAGCGCCTTGCCGAGCGAGGCGTCCGGCCCTTCGGCGAGCAACCGCTCCGGGGTGGCGTGCGGCGGCGGCCGCACCGCGCCCGGGATCGCGGGCAGCACGTCGGTCAGCATGTTCACCACCAGCAGCTGGCGGGCGTTGAGCCCGGCGTCCCCGCCGAAGAACCCGGACCCGACCGCGTAGCCGATCTCCCCGAGGTTGCCGCCGAGCAGCATCGACAGCGCGTCGTGCACCGAAGCCCACATTCCGCGGCCCTCCACGATGCCGTCGGTGATGGTCTCGATCCGGTCGTCGGCCACCACGAGGTCCGCCGACTCCCGCGCGGCCGGGGTCGCGCGCGAACCCAGCGCGATGCCGACGTGCGCGAGCTTGATCGCGGGCACGTCGTTGGCGCCGTCGCCGGTCATCGCCACGGTGCGGCCGTCGGCGCGCAGCAACCGCACGATGCGGGCTTTCTGCGCCGGGCTGACCCGGGCGAACACCGAGACGGCGGGGAGTTCGGCGGCCAGCTCCTCGTCGTCGAGCTCGTCGAGCTCCGCGCCGTGCAGCACCCGCTTGCCGCCGAGCATGCCGAGCTCCGCGGCGATGGCCTCGGCGGTGCTCGGATGATCGCCGGTGATCATGATGACGTCGACTCCGGCCCGCCGCAGCCGGCTGACCGCTTCGGCGGCGGTGGGGTGCACCGGGTCGGCCAGGCCGAGCAGCCCGACGAAGTTCAGCCCGTACACCTCGGCGTCGTCCAGTTCGGACCCGGTGTCGTCCGGCGCGGCCTTCTCGGCGACGGCCAGCAGCCGGTAGCCGAGCAGCGCGAGCCGCTCGATCTCGCGCTCCACCTCGGCGCGGGCCGGCGCGTCGAACTCGGCGCCCCGCCACCGCGTGCAGCGCTCCAGCACGACCTCGGGCGCGCCTTTGACGTGCAGTTCGACCCCGTCGGGTCCGCGGGTGCGGGTGGCGTGGAAGCTGCGGGACGGTTCGAACGGCAGGTCCGCCAGCACCTCGCGGTCGTTCGGGTCGATGCCGGCGGCCAGCGCGCCCTCCAGCACGGCCCGGTCGGTGAGGTGCGGCAGCGGCTGGTCGCCCTCGGCCTGCGGGTTCGCCCGCACCGCGGCCTCGACCACGGCGCGCCCGGCGGCGTCGAGCCGGTCCGGGGTGCTGCTGCGCGTGCCGTCGGAGACCTGCCCGAGGGTGATGCGCCCCTGGGTGAGGGTGCCGGTCTTGTCGAAGCACAGCGCGTCCACCCGGCCCAGCGCCTCGATGGTGGCCGGGCTGCGCACCAGCACGCCGCGGCGGGCCAGGCGCCGCGCCGCGGCCAGCTCGGCGAGGGTCGCCACGAACGGCAGCCCTTCCGGGACGGCGGCGACCGCGAGGCCGACCGCGCGGCCGACGGTGGCCCGCAGCGGGGTGCCGCGCAGCAGGTCCACGGCCAGCAGCGCGCCGCCCGCGCCGACGGACAGCGGCAGGATCTGCCGGGTCAGTTCGGCGAGCCGGGCCTCCACCCCGCCCGCGGCACCGGTGGGGTGCCCGTCCTCGCCGGTGGTGCGCCCGACCTCGGTGGCGGCGCCGGTGGCGACGACGACGGCGGTCGCGGTGCCGGTGGCCACGGTGGTGCCCTGGTAGAGCATCCCGGTGCGGTCGCCGAGCGCCGCCGCCGAGGTCGCCTCCGGCGTCTTGACCACCAGGGCCGACTCGCCGGTGAGGCTGGACTCGTCGACCTCCAGGTACTCGGCCGCCAGCACCCGGCAGTCGGCGGGCACCCCGTCGCCGGAGCGCAGTTCCACCACGTCTCCCGGCACCAGCTGGTCGGCGGGCACCGTGGAGGTGGTGCCGTCGCGGCGCACGTGCGCGGGCAGCTGCCCGGCGTCGAGCAGCCTGGCGAGCTCGCGGTCGGTGGCGATGCGCTGCACCCCGTCGATGAGCGCGCTGATCCCGAGCACCCCGGTGATCAGCACCGCGTCCACCGCGGATCCCAGCCCGGCGGACACGACCGCGCCGGCGACCAGCACCGGGGTCATCGGGTTGACCAGCCCTTCCAGCGTGGCGCCGACGACCCCGATCCCGCGGTCGGCGCGTTGCGGCTGGGCGCGGCGCCAGCGGCGCGCGACGGCGGCGCTGAGGCCGTCGACCGAGCTGTCCAGCAGTCCCAGCACGGCCCTGCCGGGCAGCGCGTGCCACGGGGTCCGCTGGTGCGGCGCGGGCGGTGGTCGCTCGCCCGCCTGGAACCCGGCCAGGGTCCCGGTGCCGAGCGCGAAGAGGTTCGCGGCGTGCACCGGCAGCCCGGCGCGCGCCGGCGCGCCCGCCGACGGTCCGAGCGCGCCGAACAGCACGCCGAGGCACGCCCCGCCCGCGCACAGCGCCGCGGCGTGCTTGCTGGCGGTGCGGGCTTCGGCGACGGCGCACAGCGTGCTGTGCGCCTCGGACCGGTTCGGGGACAGCAGGTCGGCGCCCCACGGCATCGGCTGGTCGTCCTCGGCGATCCCGATGCCGACGTCGGCGGCGGCCAACGCGGCGTGCGCGCGGGTGGACAGCACCGCCACCACCCGGCCGTCCTGCTGCAGCCGCCGCACGGAGGCGGCGAGCCGGGTGCCGCCGTGCACCACGTCGTCGACGGTGATCCGGCGGTTCAGCTTGCTGCCGATCCCGGCGAGCACCGCGGTCCCCGCGGCCCGGGCGGCCTCGGCGAGCGCTTCGGCCAGCGGGTCGAGCTCGTCGATGACGACCACCACGGCGACGGCCTCGTCGTTCCGGCGCAGCTCCAGCAGTACCGCACCCCGGTCGCGGTGCGCGCGCAGCTCGGCCTGCACTCGCCCGGGCAGTTGCGCGGCGCGGCCGTCGAGCGGCGCGCAGGACCACTTCCCGCGGCTGCGGCGGGCCTTCGGGCGCTGCGGGTCGACGAGCTCGGCGGCGTGCGCGAACAACCGGGTGGCGTCGGCGTCGCTGTCCAGCGGCAGCACCTCGTCCACGACGCGCCTGCCGGTCAGCAGCGCCGGGGCGTCCAGCACGACGGTGTCCACTCGGTCCAGCTTGCGCAGCGCCTTCGGTTCGAGGACGAGGGTGCCGCGGGCGGACAGCGCGGTGGTCAGCTGCGCGGCGAACCCCTCGCGGCCGGTCTTCGCCGGTTTCGGGATCGCGGCGAGCATGGTGGCGAGCGCGCGCCGCTGATCGCGGGTGGCGGCGAGCACCGTGCCGTAGCCGCCGAGGGCGAACGCGCCCGCGAGGTTCGAGATCTGCTCGACCGGCCCGTCCGGCAGCTCGACCGGCCGCGGCTCGGTGCTGATCGCGGTGGATTCGTGCGCGCCCGGCGGGGTGGTCTCCTCCCACCGGCGCCACGCCTGCTGGCGGGCGATGCCCTCGCGGGCGGAGCAGAAGCGGGCGGACAGGTCGCTGAACACCGCCAGCGGGTTCTGCGAGAGGCCCTGGGTGACGGCCCCGCCCACCGCGAGCGCCGCTTCGGCACCGGTGCGCCCGAGGGTGCGTTCGGCTCCTTCGCGCAGCCACGGCACCGCGTCCGCCAGCGACACCGCGGCCGGGATCAGCGGGGACGCGGGACGGAACGGCAGCAGTCCGGCGACGGCCGAGTAGCCGAGGCCGAGCACGCTCAGCCCGAACGCGCCGACGTCGCGCATCAGCGCGTCGGGGTTGCCGGGGTGCGCGACGCCAGCGGGGGAGCTGCCGAGGCCGGCCAGGTCGTGGTCGCGCTCGACGGCGTCGACGACCTCGGCCAGCACCGCGCATCCGACCTGCTCGGCGTCGTGGTGCACCAGCACCCGGCCGAGCACGGCGTTCACCTCGACCGACGCCACGCCGTCCACTTCGGACAGCCGCGCGCGCAGGTCCCGCGCGGCTCCGGCGGACTCGGGCAGGTGCAGGCCGCGCACTTCCAGGTGGGTGCGGCCCTGCCGGGAGTAGGTGCGGCGGTTCAACGGTGGGGAACCGGTGTTGCGCACGGCGTCGAGCACCGGCGCGGCGAGGTGGGCGACTCGGGACAGCAGGGCGCCGAACGGCATGGATCCCCTCTCCAGGCGTGCGTCCCGTCGGCGGACGCGGTGGGCGGGACGCGAGGTTCCGAGTGCGGCGCGCACCGCCCCGGCCCGGGACGCGGGTCCGGGGGCCGGGGCGGTGCGGTGCGCGGTCGCCCGGCACCGCGGTGCGGCTACTCGTGCCGCTCGCGGCCGATGACGGCGGTGCCGACGCCGATGGCCAGCGCGACCGGCCATTCGAGCAGGCTCAGCGCGACGCCCGCGGCGAGACCGCCGTAGAACAGGGCCTGGCCGGGTTCGGGCAGCTGCGCGCGGACCGCTTCGGTCGCGGAGGCGAGTTCGTGCTTGCCCGGCAGGTGTACGTCGGGCTTGTGGAACTGGGCCGTGACGAACGGCAGGTGCACGGTGGCTTCCTGCGCCTTCGACGAGGTGGCGGCGGTCCGCGAGGTGCCGCTCGTCCCGGTGCTGGTGGTGCCGGTGCTCGTGGTGCCGCGGCTGCCTGCGGTGCGGCGCCCGGTCGTGGCGGGGCGCGACGTGCCGCTGGTGCTGCGCGAGGTTCCGGCGCTGCGCGTGGTCCCGCTGCTGCTGCGCGAGCTCCGGGAAGTGCTGGATCCGGTGCGCGAACCGCGGGCCGTGCTGGAGCCGGAGCCGCTCGACGTGCGCGACGATCCGGTGCTGCTCGACGTGGTGCTCGTCCCGGACGTACCGGTGCTCTGCCGGGTGCTGCTGGAGCGGGAACCGCCGGAGCGCGAGCCGGACCCGGAGGAGCCGGATCCGCGCCCCCGGACGCTGCCGCCGGACGTGCGCCGACCGGAACCTGATTTCGCTCCGGAACTGGTTGCGCTGGTCATGTGTGCCTCCCCGCTGACGACGCAAGAAATGTCCACCGTAAGCGGGGCTGAACGAGCTATGAATCGAACGAACGCCAAGTCCCCACGAAGGAGTCAGGTCGGAGGACCCGGCTTCACCGCGGGTGGCTCGGCCCGGCCCGGACGGGGTCGAACACCTCCCGGCAGGCGGACCGGTAGCGGCGCAGCACCAGGTCCACCACCAGCGGGTGCGCCCCGATCGGGGCCGCCGCGCGCACCGGCAGCGCCGCGAGCCCGCGGTGGAACCTCCCCGGCGCCAGCAGGTACGGCGCGACGAACCGCTCCGGCCCGGGATCGGCGCACACCTCCGCGGTGCGCGGCGCCGCGGTCGTGACGTAACTCGGCCGCAGCACCTGCCCGCAGCGCGCGCCGAGCAGCCGCGCGGCGGTCCGCACGTCGGCGAGCGCCCGCGGATCCGTCGAACCGGCGGCGGCGAACACCACCGCCGCGCCCGGCCGCCACCCCGCGGCCCGCAACCGCCGCAGCATCACCTCGGCGAGCGTCGGGTCCGGCCCCAGCGGCGCGCTCGTCGTCACGTCCTCGCGTCCCGCGGCGGCCAGTTGCGCGGGCAGGTCGACCCGCACGTGGTAACCGGCGGCGAGGAACGCGGGCACCGCCACCACCGGCCCGTCCAGCCCGTCCAGCGCCTCGGCGACGGTCGGTCCGATGACGTCGACGTAGGCGGTGCGCACCGCGATCCCGGCGCGCTCGGCGACGGCGTCGGCGATCCGATCCACGACCGGCGGCCCGGCCGGGTCGCGGGTGCCGTGCGCGACCAGCAGCAGCGGGGGAGTCACGCGCCCTCCAGCGGCAGCCGGTAGCCGCGCTTGATCACCGTCTGCACCAGTTCCGGGGCGCCGAGCGCGGACCGCAGCCGTGCCACGGCCTGCTCCACGGCGTGCGCGTCGGCGGACGGCGACCGCCTCGGCGCCAGGGCGGTGGCGAGCTCCTCGCGGGCGACGACCTCGCCGGGCCGGGCCAGCAACACCCGCAGCAGCGCCTTGCCGCCCGGCGACAGGGGCCGCGGTACCCCGTCGACGGCGGCCGCGTGCCCGCGCAGCTGCAGGGTGCGCCCGGCGACGGGCAGCGACGGGTAACGCCCGGGCAACCGCTCGCACAGCTCCCGCACCAGCGCGCCGAGCCGGGCGCGCCGGGCCAGCACCGCGGGCACGTCCACCTCGGCCAGCGGCGCGTGCGTCACCGGGCCGACGCATGCCGCCAGCACCGGCCCGCGCAGCGCGGCGAGCAGTTCACGGCGGCACCCCTGCTCGGTGGCGCGAGCCAGCAGTCCGGCCGCGGCGGGCGCGCTGGTGAACGTGACGGCGTCGAGCTCGCGGGCGCACACCGCGTCGACCAGCGCCGCCAGCGCGGCGGTGTCGGCCGGCGGGCACCAGCGGTACACCGGGACCTCGACGACCTCGGCGCCCGCGGACCGCAGCACGGCGGTGAACTCCGGCAGTGATCTGCCGTGCAGCTGCACCGCGACCCGCACCCCGGCCAACGGTGCGGACAGCAGGTGCGCCAGCAGTTCCGCGGACGACTCGGACTCGGGCGACCAGGTGTCCGGCAACCCGGCGGCGCGGACCGCGCCGCGCGCCTTCGGCCCCCGCGCCAGCAGGCGGGCCGAGCCGAGCGCGCTGAGCAGGTCCGCGCCGAGCCCCCAGCCCTCGGCGGCCTCCACCCAGCCGCGGAACCCGATCCCCGTGGTGGCCACCACCACCGATGGCGGGGCCTCGACGCACCGCTCGGTGGCGGCGCGCAGCCGCGCGTCGTCGGCGACCGGCACGATCCGCAGCGCCGCCCCGGGCAGCACCCGCGCCCCGCACCGCGCCAGCAGCGCGGTCTGCTCGTCGACGCGGCGCGCGGCGGTGACACCGACGGTGAACCCGGCCAGCGGCATCGGTGGTTCGCGCAACGTCACCACCTCCCCGCACCGGTCGCGACGAGCTCGGGAACCGGTGGGCGGGCCGGGGCGTCGGCTCGGCGCCGGAACGAAGACGGGCAGCACGCGTTCACGGCAGCCCGACCTCCACCACTCCGCCGCGCCGCCGCACCGGGAAGGTCGGCAGCCGGGCGGCCGGATCGTCCAGGCACGCACCGGTCCGCAGCGAGAACACCTGCTTGAGCATCGGCGAGGCCACGGTCGGTTCGCCGCCGCGATCGCCGACGATGCCGCGGCTGATCACCCCCGCCCCGCAGAACGGGTCGACGCCGCCCACCGCGTACAGCTCGTCGTCGGAGGTGCGGAACAGCGCGACCGGCCCGGCGGCCAGCAGCGCGGGCACGCCGCAGGCGGGCGGCAGCGCCTCCCACGGGCAGATCGGGTACCAGGTCGTCATGCGGGGACCTCCGCGGAACCGGGCCGGATCGACGGCGCGGGCAGCGGGACCGGGCCGGTGCCAGGCCGGTCTCGATCGGGCAGGAAACCGACCGTCGGGTCGGGCGCGTCGGGGGCGTTGACGAAGGACACGAACCGGGCCAGCTTCGCCGGGTCGGCCAGGACCCCGGCCCACTCGTCGGCGTAGCCCGCGACGTGCTCGGCCATCGCGGCCTCCAGGTCGGCGGCGATGCCCAGCGAGTCCTCGACGACGACCTCCCGCACGTGGTCCAGGCCGCCGTCGAGGGATTCGATCCACGCGGCGGTGCGCTGCAACCGGTCGGCGGTGCGCACGTAGAACATCAGGAACCGGTCCACGAGCCGGATCAGCTGCTCGTCGTCCAGGTCGGCGGCGAGCAGCTCCGCGTGCCGCGGGCTGAACCCGCCGTTGCCGCCGACGTGCAGGTTCCAGCCCTGGTCGGTGGCGATGACGCCGAAGTCCTTCGATCGGGCCTCCGCGCACTCGCGCGCGCAGCCCGACACCCCCGACTTCAGCTTGTGCGGCGCCCGCAGCCCGCGGTAGCGAAGTTCGAGCCGGACCGCCATCGCCACCGAGTCCTGCACGCCGTAGCGGCACCAGTCGGTGCCCACGCAGGACTTCACGGTGCGCAGCGCCTTGCCGTAGGCGTGCCCCGATTCGAACCCGGCGTCCACCAGCCGCCGCCAGATCGCGGGGAGCTGCTCGACGCGGGCGCCGAACAGGTCGATCCGCTGCCCGCCGGTGATCTTCGTGTAGAGCCCGAACTCGCGGGCCACCTCACCGAGCACGATGAGCCCGTCCGCGCTGATCTCCCCGCCCGGCACCCGCGGCACCACCGAATAGGTGCCGTTGCGCTGCAGGTTGGCCAGGAACCGGTCGTTGGTGTCCTGCAGCCCGGCGTGCTCGGCGTCGAGCACGTGCCCGCGCCCGAGGCTCGCCAGGATCGAGGCCACCACCGGTTTGCACACGTCGCAGCCGCGACCGCGGCCGTGGGCGCGGACCAGTTCGGAGAACGTGGCGATTCCGGTGGCCCGGACGATCTCGAACAGCTCGGCGCGGGAGTGGGCGAAGTGCTCGCACAGCGCGCGGGAGGGCGCGACGCCGCAGTCGGCGAGCAGCCTGCCGAGCATCGGCACGCACGATCCGCAGCTCGTCCCCGCCCGGGTGCACGCCTTGATCCCGGCCACATCGGACAGCCCGGAGCCGCCGATCGCCGCGGTGATGTCCCCTTTGGACACGTTGTTGCAGGAGCACACCACCGCGTCGTCCGGCAGCGCCCCCGCGTCCGGCGCGGGGCCGGCGGGCAGCAGCAGTCGCTCCGGCGGGGCGGGCAGCGCGCGGCCCACCAGCGGCCGCAGCGAGGCGTAGGCGCTCGCGTCGCCGACGAGCACCCCGCCCAGCAGCACCTGCGCGTCGTCGCTGAGCACGAGCTTCGCGTAGGTGCCCGCCGCGTGGTTGGCGTGCACCACCTCCAGCGCGCCGTCCGCGGTCGCGTGCGCGTCGCCGAAGCTGGCCACGTCCACTCCGAGCAGCTTCAGCTTCGTCGACATGTCGGCACCGGTGAACGCGTCGCCGTCGAGCCCCAGCAGCTGGCGCACCACCACTTCGGCCATCGCGTAGCCGGGGGCGACCAGCCCGTAGCAGCGGCCCTCGACGGCGGCGCACTCGCCGACCGCCCAGACGTGCTCGTCGGAAGTGCGGCAGCGCCCGTCCACCAGCACCCCGCCGCGGTCGGCGCGCGCCAGACCGGACCGCTCGGCGAGCTCGTCGCGCGGGCGCACTCCCGCGGAGAACACCACCAGCTCGGCCGCGATGCTGTCGCCGTCGCCGAGGGTCACCCCGGCTACGCGCCCGTCCGGCCCGGCGTCGATCGAGGCGGTAGCCGTCCCGCAGCGCACCGCCAGCCCCAGGTCCTCGACCAGCCGCGCCAGCACCCGCCCGCCGCCGTCGTCGACCTGCAGCGGCAGCAGCCGGGGCGCCCGCTCCACCACGTGCGGGCGCATCCCCAGCAGCCGCAGCGCGTTCGCCGCCTCCAGCCCGAGCAGCCCGCCACCGATGACGACCCCGGGCGCGCCCGCCACCGCCGCGTCCCGGATGCCGTCCAGGTCGTCGAGCGTGCGGTACACGTGGCAGCCGGCCAGGTCGTGACCGGGCACCGGCGGCACGAACGGCCGGGACCCGGTGGCCAGCACCAGCGCGTCGTAGCGGAACTCGGCGCCGCCGGTGGTGCGCACGGTCCGCGCCGCGCGGTCGACGCTCGTGACGGCGTGGTCCAGGTGCAGCCGCACCAGCGGGTCGGCGAAGAATCCCGGCCCGGCCAGGCCGAGGTCCGCGGCGCTGCTGCCGTCCAGGTAGGACGACAAGGCCACCCGGTCGTAGGCCGCGCGGGGTTCCTCGGCGAGGACCTCCACCCGCCAGCGGTCCGCGTCGTCGCGGGCGCGCAGCTCCTCGACGAGGCGGTGGCCGACCATCCCGTGGCCGATCACGACAAGGGTTCGGGTCATGCGACGCCCTCCTGTTCGGGTTCGTCGGCTCCGGTCGGTCCGTCGGCGCGCAGCGCGGCGCACAGGCCGCGCACCTCGTCGGCGCAGCCGCCGCAGCCGGTGGTGGCCCGGGTGGTCCGGGCCAGCGAGCCGAGGTCGCGGGCACCGGCGTGCCACGCGTCCTCCAGCCGCCGCTTGCTCACGTCGTTGCAGCGGCACAGCACCGCGTCCGCGGGCAGCTCGGCCGGTGCGGCGGCGGGCGCGGCGCCCAGCAGCAGGCCCAGCCGGTCCACCGGCAGCGGCAGGCCCCGGTCGTGCAGCTGGGCGAGGGTGGCGGCGGCCTGCGGGAACCCGATCAGCACCCCTGCGGCGAGGCGCTCGGCGCGGACCGCGAGCTTCGCGTACCGGCCGCGCGCCGGGTCCGAGAGCACCACCTGCTCCACCTCGGGGGACGCCAGCAGCGCCACGTCGCCCAGCGAGGCCACGTCGATGCCGCGCGCCTTGAGCCGGGTCGCGGTCGCTCCGGCGCGGTACCGCGCCGCACCGTCGGCGAGCCGCCGCGCCAGCACCTCCGCCTGCTCCCAGGCCGGTGCGATCAGCCCGGGCACCCGCCCGTCGTGCTCGGCGCAGTCACCGAGGGCGTGCACGTGCGGATCCGAGGTCATCAGGTGGTCGTCCACCAGCACGCCGCGGCCCACCCGCAGCCCCGCCTCGCGGGCGAGCCCCGCTTCCGGGACCACACCGGTGCACAGCACCACCACGTCCGCGGCCAGCACCTCGCCGTCGTCGAGCACCAGCTCACCCGGCCGGTGCGCGGCGGCGCGGCGGCCGAACCGGGTGCGCACGCCCGCCTCCCGCAGGTGCTCGGCCAGCAGCGTCCCGCCCGCCGCGTCGAGCTGCCGGTCCATCGGGTGCGGATTCGGGTGCACCAGCACCACGTCCAGGCCGCGGCCGAGCAGCCCGCGCGCGGTCTCCACGCCGAGCACCCCGCCGCCGAGCACCACCGCGCGCCGCGCCCCGGCCGGAAACCGCGCGCAGTCCGCGAGGGTCCGCAGCGCCGTGACACCGGCCGCGAGCGTCCCGTCCGCCGCGCGCAGCCCCGGCACCGCGGGCACCGCCGCCCGCGCCCCGGTCGCCAGCACCAGCTCGTCGTACCGGTGCACCACCCCGGCGTCCGTGCGCACCAGCCGCCGTGCGGGATCGACGGCGGTCGCGGTGACTCCGGTCCGCACCTCGGCGTCGAGCTCCGGCAGCTCCACCGCGTCCGGCGGCAACGCCCCGTCCAGCACCGAGGCCAGCAGCACCCGGTTGTAGGCGGGCCGGTCCTCCGCGCCCAGCACCGTGATCGGGCCGTCGTGGCCGTGCCCGCGCAGTCGCTCCACCAGGCGGTGCGCGGCGGGACCGTTCCCGGCGATCAGCACGTGGTTCACGCGAACACCTCCGCCGCGTCCCCGGCGGGCGGCGCCGCGTCGGCGGGCAGCGGATCGAGCCGGGCCGCGGCCACCTTGAACTCCGGCATCCGGCTGCGCGGGTCCAGCGCCGGGTTCGTGAGCAGGTTCGCCCGCCCCGCGCCGGGGAAGTGGAACGGCAGGAACACGGTGTCCACCCGCATCGAGTCCACCAGCCGCACCCGCGCGGCGGTCCGGCCGCGCGCCGAGCTCACCAGCGCCAGGTCCCCGTCGGCGAGCCCCGCGCGCCGCGCCGTGTCCGGGTGCACCTCGACGAACGCCTCCGGCGCTGCGGCCGCCAGCTCCGGGATCCGGCGGGTCTGGGCACCGGACTGGTAGTGGGCCAGCACCCGGCCGGTGGTGGCCTGCAGCGGGAACTCGGCGGACACCTGCTCCGCCGCCGGGCGGTGCTCCACCGCGGCGAACCGGGCGCGGCCGTCGGGGTGGGCGAACCGGTCGAGGAACAGCCGGGGCGTGCCCGGGTGGTCCTCGGCGGGGCACGGCCAGTGCAGCGCCTCCCCGGCGTCGAGCCGCTCGTAGCTGATCCCCGCGTAGTCGGCCGCGCCGCCCGCCGACGCGCGGCGCAGCTCCTCGAACACCTCGCGCGGCGCGGTGGGGTAGCGGTGGCCGGGTTCGCCGAGCCGCCGCGCCAGCCCGTGCAGCACCTCCAGGTCGCTGCGCGCGTGCCCCGGCGGCACCCGCAACCGGCGGCGGCGCAGCACCCGGCCTTCGAGGTTCGTCACGGTGCCGTCCTCCTCGGCCCACTGCGCCACCGGCAGCACCACGTCCGCCGCGCGCGCCGTCTCCGAGGGGACGAAGTCCGCCACCACCAGCAGGTCCAGCGCCGCCAGCCGCTCGGCGACGTGCCCGGCGCGCGGCGCGGAGACCACCGGGTTCGACCCGAACACCAGCAGCCCGCGCACCCCGCCCGGCGCGCCCGCCGTATCCAGCAGCTCGTAGGCGCTGATCCCCGGCCCGGGCAGCGATTCCGGCGGCACGCCCCACACCTCGGCGACGTGCTCGCGCGCCGCGGGGTCGGTGATCGAGCGGTAGCCGGGCAGCTGGTCGGCCTTCTGCCCGTGCTCCCGGCCGCCCTGCCCGTTGCCCTGCCCGGTGAGGCACCCGTACCCGCTGCCCTCGCGGCCGGGTAGCCCGAGCACGAGGGCGAGGTCGATGAACCCGGCGACGGTGTCGGTGCCCTTCGCGTGCTGCTCGGCGCCGCGCCCGGTCAGCACGTAGGCCCGGTCGGCGTGCGCGAGCATCCGCACCGCCGCCCGCTGCGCGCGCACCGGTACGCCGGTGATCCGCTCCACCCGCTCCGGCCACCAGCTCATCGCGCGCTGCCGGGCCGCGTCGAAACCGGTGGTGCGGTCCCGGACGTAGTCGCCGTCCACCCAGCCGTCGACGACCGCGATGTGCAGCATCCCCAGCACCAGCGCCAGATCGGTGCCCGGCGCGGGCTGCAGGTGCAGGGCGGCGCGCTGCGCGGTGGCGCTGCGCCGCGGGTCGATGACGACCAGCTCCGGCGCGGTGAGGTGCCGCAGCAGCGGCGGCATCGTCTCGGCCGGGTTCGCCCCGGCCAGCAGCACCACGTCCGCCCGGCCGAGGTCGGTCACCGGGAACGGCAGCCCCCGGTCCGAGCCGAACGCGGCGGTCCCGGCCGCGGCCGCCGAGGACATGCAGAACCGGCCGTTGTAGTCGACGCGGCTGGTGCCCAGCGCGAGCCGCGCGAACTTCCCCAGCAGGTACGACTTCTCGTTCGTCAGCCCGCCGCCGCCGAACACGCCGACCGCGTCCGAGCCGTGCTCGGCCTGGAGCTCCCGCACCCGGTCGGCGACGGTGCGCAGCGCGGTGTCCCAGTCCACGGCCCGCAGCCGGCCGCCGCGCCGCACCATCGGGTGCAGCAGCCGATCGGGGACGTCGAGCAGCGCGGGCGCGGTCCAGCCCTTCTGGCACAGCCCGCCCCGGTTCACCGGGAAGTCCGTCGGCTCGACCACGACGCCGGTGCGCTCCCGGGTCAACCGGGTGCCGCACTGCAACGCGCAGTAGGGGCAGTGGGTGGTCGTGGTGCGGGGTTCAGGCACGGCCGGGACCTCCCGCGATCGCGGGCCGCGCCGCGGCGTGCCGCGGCCGCAGGTACACCGCCCAGGTCACCAGCACGCACACCAGGTAGCAGCCGAGGAACGTGGCCAGCGCGGCGTCCCCGCTGGCGGCCGCCCCGCCGAACGAGGCGCGGAACGCCAGGTTGATGAACACCCCGCCGAGCGCCCCGACCGCGCCGGCCACGCCCATCAGCGCCCCGGAGGACCTGCGGGCCCGCGCGAACGCGTCCGCGGGTGCCCCGCCCCCGGCGATCTCCCGGCGCGCCCGGTCCGCGAACACCGCCGGGATCATCTTGTAGACCGAGCCGTTGCCGATCCCGCTGAGCACGAACAGCACCACGAACGACCCCAGGTACAGCGGGAACGAGTCCAGCCCGGAGGCCACCAGCAACACCCCGGTCCCCGCGGCCATCGCCAGGAAGTTCCAGCACGTCACCCGCGCCCCGCCGCACCGGTCGGCCAGCAGCCCGCCGACCGGCCGCGCCAGCGAACCCAGCAGCGGCCCCAGGAACGTCCAGGTCGCGGCCTGCAGCGGGGTGAAGCCGAACTCGCTCTGCAGCACGAGCCCGAACGCGAACCCGTAGCCGATGAACGACCCGAACGTCCCGACGTAGAGCAGCGAGAGCCACCAGGCGTGCGAGCTGCGCAGCACCTCCCGCTGCGCGCCCGGTGCGGTGACGGCCGCGTCGATGTCGTCCATCCGCAGCGCCGCCAGCAGCGCGACCAGCACGATCAGCGGCAGGTAGATCCCGGCGACCAGCGCCGGGCTCGTCCCGCCCGCGGTGGCCACCACGAGCAGCCCCACCACCTGCACGACGGCGACGCCGATGTTCCCGCCACCGGCGTTCAACCCCAGCGCCCAACCCTGCTCCCGCTGCGGGAAGAAGCTCGTGATGTTGGTCATCGAGGAGGCGAAGTTGCCGCCGCCGAGCCCGGTCAGCGCGCCCAGCACCAGGAACACGCCCAGCGGCGTCCCCGGCTGCTGCACGAAGTAGCAGATCAGCCCGGTCGGCACCAGCAGCACCGAGGTGGCGAACACCGTCCACCTCCGCCCGCCGAAGCGGGTCACCGCGTAGCTGTAGGGCAGCCGCAGCAGCGCCCCCACCAGCGTCGGCACCGTGGTCAGCAGGAACTTCTCGGCGGCGTCGAAGTCCAGGCCGATCTCCGGGGACATGAACAGCACCAGGACCGACCAGATGCTCCACACCGAGAACCCGACGTGCTCGGACAGGATCGACAGCCGCAGGTTGCGGTGCGCGACCCGCCGGCCGGTGCGCTGCCAGAACGCCTCGTCCTCCGGGTCCCAGCCGTCGATCCGGCGGCCGGGCCTGCTGTGCGGGGTGGTGGTCACCGCGCCTCCTCTCGTCGGGCAGGGCCGACGCTAGGAACCGGGTGTTTCCGCCGATCGACGCCGCGCGTTACCGCGAGGCAAAGCCGCCATCACACCCGCGCGGCCGCCGGGCGTGAACTGCGCCGACGCCCGGATTCGGGGTGGCTGCGGCCACGTGGCACCGTGGTGGGGTGACAGCACGCGGCAGCGATCCCGGCACCGAGCACGCCCGCGCCCGGGAGTTGTTCGGCTCGGCCCGGCGCATCACGGCGCTGACCGGGGCGGGGGTGTCCACCGCCTCGGGCATCCCGGACTTCCGCGGCCCGAACGGGGTGTGGACGCGGGATCCGCGGGCCCAGCGGCTCACCGACCTCGACTCGTACGTGGCCGACCCGGAGGTGCGCAGGCTCGCCTGGCGCGGCCGAGCCGAGCACCCGGCGTGGGAGGCGGTGCCGAACCCGGCGCACCGCGCGTTCGCCGACCTGGCCGCGCAGGGCCGGCTGACCTCGCTGCTCACCCAGAACATCGACGGACTGCACCAGCGGGCGGGGCTCCCGGCCGGGCTGGTGCTGGAGCTGCACGGTTCGGTGTTCGGCGTGGTCTGCCTGGACTGCGGTGCGACCGGGTCGATGCGGGCGGCGCTGGAGCGCGTCGCCGACGGCGAGGAGGACCCGCCGTGCCGTTCCTGCGGCGGGATCCTGAAGTCCACCACCATCTCGTTCGGCCAGAACCTCGACCCGGACGTGATCCGCGCCGCGCAGCGGGCCGCCCTGGACTGCGATCTGTTCGTCGCGGCCGGGACGTCGCTGACGGTGCACCCGGCGGCGGGGCTGGCGGAGCTCGCGGTGCGCGCCGGTGCGCGGCTGGTGATCTGCAACGCCGAGCCGACGCCGTACGACGAGCTCGCCGCCGCGGTGCTGCGCGAGCCGCTGGCCGGGGTGCTGCCGGAGCTGGCCGCGGTGCCGCTCGCCGAGTCCGGTGAGCCGCTGCGCACCTGGGGCGACCCGAGCACCTGGGGCTGAACCGGCCCTCGCACCCCGCAAGCACCCGAGAGCGTCTCGACGGTCTCGGGTCGATTCCTTGCTCGCCTGCGCGGCTTGAGCGGTTCAGCGCGCCCGAAAAGTCCCGTTCAAGCCCTGAAGTACGACTTGTGGTGCAAGTGGTTCGTGCGACGAATTGCGAGTAGTGGGGTCACGATGCACAGTTGTGCTCGTCCTGTGCGCTGAATGGCGCAACACTGCAAGTCCGAACGGCCTAGTTCGGTGCCTGGAGGTGGCGGTCGTGCGGCGACCTCGACTACTGCCCGGCGGTCTGGTGCTCGCCTCCGCGTTCGCCCTCGCGCTCCCGCTGGCCGCGGCCGGCGCGCCGGACCCCCCGGCGCGACCTGACGACGGCGAGATCCAAACACAGCGCGACCGGGTCGGCGACCGGGCGGACCGCGTCGGCGAGCTCACCCAACGCCTCTCCGAAGCCGAGACCCGGCTGACCGAGCTGAGCGCGCGGGTGGAACTGGCGATGGAGGACGCCAACAAGGCGCGCGTCGACCTGGACCGCGCCGAACTCGCCCGCTCCCGCGCGGAGCAGACCGCGGCCGGCGCCCAGGGCCAGGCCAACGCGGCCGCCGACGAGGTGGAGCGCCAGCGCGCCCGGCTCGACGAGTTCGCGGCGGGCAGCTACCGGCAGGGCAGCAAGCTCGGCT
This sequence comes from Saccharopolyspora sp. 6V, assembly GCF_020176785.1. Taxonomy (NCBI): domain Bacteria; kingdom Bacillati; phylum Actinomycetota; class Actinomycetes; order Pseudonocardiales; family Pseudonocardiaceae; genus Saccharopolyspora; species Saccharopolyspora sp. 6V. The sequence goes on from NZ_JAIUKB010000023.1 coordinate 79,283, forward strand.
CGCTCACCGCGTACGTGGGCGCCCGCGGGCCGGACGAGCTGCTGGAGCGCGCCGAACTCCTCGACACCGTCGGGCGCACCCAGCTCGACGTGCTCGACGACCTGGAGCGGTCCCGCATCGACCGGGTCAACAAGGACTCCCTCGCGCGCGAAGCCCTGCAGGAAGCGGCCGCGGCCCGCGCCACCGCCGCCGAGGCGAAGGGGCGCGCCGACACGGCGCAGCAGGCCGCGATCGCCGCCCGCGCCTCGCAGGCGAGCACCTCCGCGAGGCTGGAGGCCGAACGCTCCGGCGTCCAGCAGGAGCTCACCGCCGCCCGCGCCGCCGTGCGCGGGCTGGAATCCCAGCGCGACCGCTACGAGGAGTGGCTCAAGGCGAGCCAGGCGGCGCAGGCCCAGCAAGCGGCCGAGGCGCAGGCCGCCGCCGGGAACGCGCAGGGCAGCCCCGCGCCGGACTCCGACGACGACACCGAGGTCGCCACCGGTTCGGTGGAGACCGTCGTGCGGCGGGCGCTCTCCCAGCTCGGCATGCCCTACGCGTGGGGCGGCGGCAACTCCAGCGGCCCGACCCGCGGCATCCGCGACGGGGGAGTGGCCGACTCGTACGGCGATTACCAGAAGATCGGGTTCGACTGCTCCGGGCTGATGATCTACGCGTTCGCCGGGGCGGGCGTGCAGCTCGACCACTACAGCGGCTACCAGTACCAGTCCGGCACCCAGGTGCCGCTGTCCTCGATGCAGCGCGGGGACATGCTGTTCTGGCGCAGCGGGGGACGGGTGCACCACGTGGCGCTGTACTTGGGCGGTGGCCGGATGGTGGAGGCGCCGTACTCGGGTTCGAAGGTGCGGGTCACCTCGGTGCGGTACGCGGGCATCGCGCCCTACGCGGTCCGCCTCCTCTGATCGGTTCCGGCGGCGGTCGTGCCGGGTGGGTCCCCACCGGCACGGCCGCCGCCGTGCGTTCCGGGGTGGGGTGCCCGCGCCGCGGCGGCGGTGCTGCGGTAGGCATCGGGGCGTGGTGGACGAATTCGCGGCGGTGGTCCTCGCGGGCGGGAGCTCCCGCCGGCTCGGGGGAGTGGACAAGCTCGCGCTGAGCACCGGTGGCCGCACCTTGCTGGCGCACACCGCGCTGGCGGTGCGCGACGCCGACCCGGTGGTGGTGGACCTGCCGGGGCGGCCGGTGCCGGTGCCGGTGCGGTGGGCGCGGGAGGATCCGCCCGGGTCGGGTCCGCTCGCCGGGCTGCACGCGGGGCTGGGGGAGGTCCCGTTCGAGCGGGGCCTGGTCGCGGTGCTGGCCGCCGATCACCCGGGGCTCTCGGCCGGGACCGTGGCGCGGCTGCGCGCGGCGGCGGCGGAGTCCGGCGCGGTGCTGGTGGACGCGGACGGCGCGGTGCAGTGGCTGCTGGGCGTCTGGCCGGTCGCCGTGCTGCGCGCGGCGATGCCGGAGCAGGTTCGGGACCGGCCGGTGCGCGCGTTGTTCGGCGCGCTGCACCCGGCGCACGTCCCGGCGGTGGGGGCGGAGGCGGCCGACGTGGACACCCCGCAGGACCTGCACCGCCTGGGCTGAGCGCCCCGGGTCCCGCTGCGAGGGGCCCGGGTGGCGCCGCGCCCGAACGATCAGTGGGTGCGTGAGCGCAGGAGTGCGCGTCCGGATATTCATTGGATCGGTAGCTTCAGTGTCGACTGAAATCAATCCGGCCGCACGGCCTCGCCTTCCGCCGTCCGGCCGAGAACGGCCAGGAGGAGGGAGATCGCTTCACAGGGGCCACACCGCCGGTGCGGTTCACTGCGAACCTGGCCGGGTGCCCCCTCGCGCGACCGGGGCGCGCCCGTGCCAAGATCGCTGCGAAGTGCGCTCGGCGCGCGAGCGCCCACGTCCGCCGAGGCCCGGCGGCCCGGCACCGCGGCGAACGCCCGAAGCGACCAGGGAAGCGAACGAGAGGTGTCGAAGTGACCGAGGCCGGCGAGGGCGGGGCGGCGCCCGCGGACCAGGTGAGCACACCGGCCCGGGACGCGCAGTTGCTCGAACGCACCGTGTTCGAGGTCAAGCGGATCATCGTCGGGCAGGACCGGCTCGTCGAACGGGTCTTGGTCGGCCTGCTGGCCAAGGGCCACGTGCTGCTCGAAGGCGTGCCCGGCGTGGCCAAGACGCTCGCCGTGGAGACCTTCGCGAAGGTCGTCGGCGGCTCGTTCTCCCGGCTGCAGTTCACCCCCGACCTGGTGCCCGCCGACATCCTCGGCACCCGGATCTACCGGCAGGGCAGTGAGCGCTTCGACGTCGAGCTCGGCCCGGTGCTGGCGAACTTCGTGCTGGCCGACGAGATCAACCGCGCGCCCGCCAAGGTGCAGTCGGCGCTGCTGGAGGTCATGGCCGAGCGGCACGTGTCCATCGGTGGCGAGAGCTTCCCGATGCCGAAGCCGTTCCTGGTGCTGGCCACCCAGAACCCCATCGAGAACGAAGGCGTCTACCCGCTGCCGGAGGCGCAGCGGGACCGGTTCCTGTTCAAGCTGCAGGTCGAGTACCCCTCGGCCGAGGAGGAGCGGGAGATCGTCTACCGGATGGGCGTGGCGAGTCCCGAGCCGACGCCGGTGCTCGACGCCGACGAGCTGACCCGGCTGCAGGACGTCGCCGCGCAGGTGTTCGTGCACCACGCGCTGGTCGACTACGTGGTGCGGCTGGTGCTGGCGACGCGCACCCCGAACGACCACGGCCTGTCCGACATCGCCGGGTGGGTGTCCTACGGCGCCTCGCCGCGCGCGAGCCTCGGCATCGTCGCCGCGTCCCGTGCGCTGGCGCTGGTCCGCGGCCGCGACTACGTGCTCCCGCAGGACGTGGTGGACGTGGTGCCGGACGTGCTGCGGCACCGGCTGGTGCTGTCCTACGACGCGCTCGCCGACGGCATCCCGGTCGACCACATCGTCAACCGGGTGCTGCAGACCGTGCCGCTGCCGCAGGTCTCGGCGCGTCCGCAGGCGAACCCGCCGCAGGCGCAGCCCGGGTACGGGCAGGCGCCGGTCGGCCCGCCGCCGCAGTACTGACCCGCGGCCGCGCGCCCATGACCCACTCGACGAACGAGGAGCGATCAGCCGTGCCGGTGAGTTCCGCCCAGGCAGGTGCGGACCGCCCGTCCTGGGCCCCGCCGGAGCTGGAAGGGCCCCGGCTGCACGCCGCGCTGCGCTCGCTGGAGCTGACCGTGCGCGGCCGGCTCGACGGCCTGCTGCAGGGCAACCACCTCGGCCTGGTGCCCGGACCGGGCACCGAGCCGGGGGAGGCTCGGGTCTACCAGCCCGGCGACGACGTGCGGCGGATGGACTGGGCGGTCACCGCCCGCATGTCCGAACCGCACATCCGGCAGACCGTGGCCGACCGCGAGCTGGAGACCTGGGTGGCGATGGACCTGTCGCCGAGCCTCGACTTCGGTTCCGCGGCCTGCGACAAGCGGGAGCTGGCGATCGCCGCGCTGGCCGCGGTGACGCACCTGACCAGCGGTGGCGGCAACCGGATCGGGGCGGTCGTGGACAACGGCACCGGCCCGGTGCGGCTGCCCGCGCGCGGCGGGCTGGGGCATTCGCGCGGGTTGCTGCGCAAGGTCGCCGAGACGCCGCGGGCGGCGGAGGGCACCCGGGGCGATCTGCCGCGGCTGCTGGAGTCGTTGCGGCGTCCGCCGCGGCGGCGCGGGCTCGCGGTGGTGATCTCCGACTTCCTGGGTGAGCTGGACTGGCAGCGCGCGCTGCGCGGGCTCGGTGCCCGGCACTCGCTGCTCGCGGTCGAGGTGCTCGACCCGCGGGACCTGGAGCTGCCGGACGTCGGCACCGTGGTGCTGTCCGATCCCGAGACGGGGGAGCAGCGGGAAGTGCGCACGACACCGGTGCTGCGCAAGGAGTTCGCGGCCGCGGCCGCGGCGCACCGCGAGGAGGTCGCGGCGGCGCTGCGGCGAGCGGGCTGCGCGCACCTGGTGCTGCGAACGGATTCGGATTGGATCGCCGACGTGGTGCGGTTCGTGGTGGCCCGCAAGCGCGGATGGTCCGGAGGAACGGCGTGATGTTGAGCTTGTCGGGTTTCACCGCGCCGTGGTGGTTCCTGCTGCTGCTGGTGGTCGCCGCGCTCGTCGGCGGGTACGTGTGGGCGCAGCAGCGGGCGCGCAAGGAGGCGCTGCGGTTCAGCAACCTGGCGGTGCTGGACCGGGTGGCGCCGAAGCGGCAGGGCTGGCCCAAGCACGTGCCCGCCGCGCTGCTGGCCGTCGCGATGATCCTGCTGACCGTGGCGCTGTCCGGGCCGACCGCCGAGCAGCGCATCCCGCGGAACCGGGCGACGGTCATGCTCACCGTGGACGTGTCGCTGTCGATGATGGCCAAGGACGTCGAGCCGAGCCGCCTGGAGGCGGCGAAGATCGCGGCGAAGGAGTTCGCCGACAAGCTCACCCCCGGCATCAACCTCGGACTGGTGTCGTTCGCGGGCACCGCCACCGTGATGGTGATGCCCACGACGGACCGCACGGCGGTGAAGCAGGCCATCGACAACCTCTCGCTGTCGGAGGCCACCGCGACCGGTGACGGCATCAACGCGTCGATGTCGGCGATCGACTCCTTCGGCAAGATGGTCGGTGGCCCCGGTGGCGCGCCGCCCGCCCGGATCGTGCTGATGGCCGACGGCGGGCAGACCATCCCGCGCGACATGAACGCCCCGCGCGGTGCCTACACGAAGGCGGGGGAGGCGAAGAAGGCCGGCATCCCGATCACCACGATCTCGTTCGGCACCGATTACGGCACGATCGACATCGAAGGCCAGTCGCAGCCCGTGGAGGTCGACGACGAGGCGATGGAGGAGATCGCGGACCTCTCCGGCGGCGAGTTCCACAAGGCCGCCAGCGCCGAGCAGCTGCGCCGCGTCTACGACACGTTGGGCGAGCAGATCGGCTACGAGATCAAGCACACAGACGCCAGCAAGCCGTGGTCGGTGCTGGGTACGCTCACCGCGATCGTCGCGGCGGTGCTCTCGTTGCTGCTGGGGCGACGTCTGCCCTGACGCCGCAGAGCACGGGAGCCCGACGTGAGCAGTGCCGCCGGTGCGGTGGAGTTCCTCCGCGAGTTCGTGAAGTCCCCGACGACGACGGCCGCGGTGGGCCCCAGCTCCCGCCACTTGGCGCGGGACATGGTGGCACCGATCCCGGCCACCGGTGATCCGGTGGTGGTGGAGCTCGGACCCGGGACGGGCGCGTTCACCGAGGCGATCCAGCAGCGGCTCGGCGGCCGGGGCACGCACCTGGCGGTGGAGCTCAACCAGCGGTGGGCGGAGTCGTTGAGCGCCCGGTTCCCCGAGGTGGACGTGGAGTGCGCCGACGCCCGCGCGCTGCCGCGGCTGCTGGCGGAGCGGGGCGTGCGGGCCGACGTGGTGGTCAGCGGGCTGCCGTGGGCGGCGCACGCGCCGCAGGGCGGGGTGCCGCTGATCCGGCTGATCGCGGACTCGCTGACCGAGCAGGGGGCGTTCACGCAGTTCGCGTACACGTGGACGCGGTGGGCGGCTCCGGCGCGGCGGCAGCACGCCGACCTGCGCGCGACCTTCGAGGAGACGGTGCTGAGCCGCACGGTGTGGCGGAACGTGCCGCCCGCGCTGGTGTACCTGGCGCGGCGTCCTCGCTGATCTTCGAGGCGGATGCAGGCCGCGCGAGCGCGCAGGCGGTCAGTCCCGCGGCCTGCGCAGCAGGACGAGCCTGCCGAGCGGGCTGGCGACGATCTGCGGTTCGTCGAACCCGGCCGCGGTGCCCTCGGTGGCGAGGTCTTCGGCCGACACGCCGAACGCGACCCGCTGGCGGCGGTGGAACAGGCGGTCCAACGCACCGCGGGTGCCGGGGTCGTCCTGGGCGGGGAACAGTTCCTGGACCAGCAGCAGGCCACCGGGGCGCAGGGCGCGGCGGATGGCGGCGAGGGTGCCGGTGCGGGCTTCGGCGGGGAAGAACGCCTGAGCCCAATAGCAGACCTCGAAGGCGTCCGCGTCCGGCAGCTCCCGGGCGTCGGTGACGCGCACGTCGAGCCGGTCGGCGACCCCGGCGTCCGCGGCGCGGGCGGTGAGCTCGGCGGCGACGGCGGGGACGACCTCGACGCCGACGGCGCGCAGCCCGTCGTGCAGGGCGAGCTTGGTCAGCAGCGCGCCGCCGACGCCGCGGCCGACGTCGAGCAGCGGGCCGCCCCGCGCCAGGCGGTCCTGGTAGTCGGGCAGGGCCTGGTAGAGCACCTGGTAGAGCTGCCGTGCGCCGTCCTCGGGCCGCACGCCCCAGCCGCGGGCGAGCCGCAGCGCCTGCTCGCCGTCGAGGTCGTGCTGCCGCTCGGCGGGCAGGACGGCTCCTGCGACGCGGTCGCGGGCCAGGTCCGCGGCGTCGAGCACGGTCGGCACGTCGACGCCGGAGGCGCCCGCGAGCAGGGCGTCGAAGGCGGGGGTGAGCCGGAACGCGTCGTCCTGGTGCTGCACGACGCCCGCCGAGGTGAGGGCGGCCAGCACGTCCTCGGTCTGTTCGGCCGGGGTGCCCGTGGCCTCCGCCAGCCGGGCGGCGGTGGTCCCGTCCCGCAGCCGGTCGAGCCAGCCCGCGCGGTGCGCGGCGCGGAACAGTTCGAAGAGCTCCAGGCCTTCCGCCCAGCCCTGCACGGTGGCGCGCGCCGCGAGGGCGGATCGGAGTCCGTCGAGGCCGGACGCTCCGCTGTCGTGCACTGCCGCTCCTCGGGTCCGTTGGGCCGTTCCATGATCGACAGTACTCCGCCGGGGTGCGGTGGCGCGGTTGCGGGCGGTGCGGTCCGGTTCGCGGTGAATGCGACTCTTGTCCGGTGTTCGTGCTGGTCAAGGCGGTGTGGCTGATCGATCCGGTGGGGCTGGTCATGGTCGGTGGGCGTGTCCGCCGAGCCGTGCCCGGGTTACGTTCGTCCGATGGCGGATGAGGTGGTCTCGGGATTGGGTGAGATCCCGCTGCTCGTGGAGCTGGGGAGCGCGCTGCTGCTGTCCAGCCTGGTGGGGCTGGAACGCGAGGTGCGGGCCAAGAGCGCGGGGCTGCGCACGCACACCCTGGTCGGGGTGGGCGCGGCGCTGTTCATGCTGGTGTCGAAGTACGGCTTCGGGGACATGCTGGAGTTCGACCGGGTGTCGCTGGACCCGTCGCGGGTGGCCGCGCAGGTCGTGTCGGGCATCGGGTTCATCGGCGGCGGATTGATCTTCGTGCGGCGGGACGTGGTGCGGGGGCTGACCACGGCGGCGACGGTGTGGCTGGTCGCGGCGATCGGGATGGCCTGCGGTGGTGGCCTGGTGCTGCTGGCGTCGGCGACGACGCTGGTGCACTTCCTGGTGGCGGTGGGGTATCCGCGGCTGCTGCAGCTGCTGCGCGGGGTGCTCCGGGAGCCGCAGATCGTGCGGGTGGGCTACCTGGACGGGCACGGGGTGCTGCGCGAGGTGCTGACGCTGTGCACGAGCCGCGGGTTGAAGGTGCTGGACCTGCAGGTGGAGCGCGAGGACACCGACGACGAGGACCAGCGCACCGCCGTGGTCGCGGTCCGGCTGCAGGGCAAGCAGCCGGTGGCCGGGCTGGTCGAGGAGATCAACGGTTTCCCCGGGGTGCTGCACGCGGCGGTCGGTGACTCGGCGGAGGCGGGGATTTGAGCGTTCTGTCTGTCTTTCCACTTCGGTTGCGAGGCGGGTCGGGTGGCGGAACCTCAGCGGCTTCCTCGCTGCCCGCTTTTCGGTGCGGCCGCGATTTCTGATGTATGTCCAACACACGGCGACATCGCTGTCCTCGCGAGGAAGCCGCTGAGAACCCGCGGGTGGTCGTTCTGCGTAGGTGGTCGGCGGCTCAGCGGCTTCGCCGCTGACAGGAACAGACGAAAGTCCCGCGGGCAGGTTCGAAGGCAGCGGTGAGGTTCCGTTTCGCCCATCCCGCAAACGGGAGCGGGATCTATCCGTCGAGGGCTCGGCGGACCAGGGTGGCCAGGTGAACCGGTTCGACGTCGGTGGCCTGGCGGATCTGCAACCGGCAGCTGAAGCCGTCGGCGACGACCGAGGTGCCGGGTTCGGCGGCGCGCACCGCGGGCAGCAGGGCCTGCTCGGCGCAGTCCATCGACACCTCGTAGTGGCCGCGTTCGAAGCCGAAGTTCCCGGCGAGGCCGCAGCAGCCGGCGTCGAGGACCTCGGCGTCGGTCCCGGTGGCGGCGAGCGCGGCCCGGTCGGCGTCGAAGCCGAGCTCGGCGTACTGGTGGCAGTGCCGTTGCACGAGCGCTTTGCCGCCGCCCGTGCGCTGCCAGCGCTCGCGGGTGGGTTCGACGTGTTCGGCGAAGGTGCGGGTGGCCGCCGCGAGCGCCCGCACGTCCGGGTCGTGCGGGGCGAGTTCGAGGGCGTCGCCGCGCAGGAACGCGGTGCAGCTCGGTTCGAGCCCGATCACCGGCAGGCCGGCGTCGATCCGCGGGCGCAGCAGGCGCGCGGTGCGCTGCACGACGCGGCGGGCGGTGCCGAGCTGCCCGGTGGAGGCCCAGGTCAGCCCGCAGCACACCGGTTCGCGGGGGAGTTCGACGGTGTGGCCGAGGCGTTCGAGGGCGAGGACGGCGTCGCGGCCGATGTGCGGGTCGAAGTGGTCGGTGAAGGTGTCCGGGAACAGCAGCGCGGGGGCGCCGCCGGGGGTGCTCGGGTGTTCGCGGTGGGCCCACCAGGACCGCAGGCTGCGTCCGGCGAGCTTCGGCATCCGCCGCTCGGGCGCGATGCCGCCGAGGCGCTTGACCAGCGGTGCCGCCGGGCCGTCGAGCACCGCGTTGACCAGGCCGGGCGCGACCCGGCCGAGGGCGAGCCACAGCGGCAGGAAGCCCATCGAGTAGTGGGAGGCGGGCCGCGGCCGGTGCCGGTAGTGGTGGTGCAGGAACTCGGCCTTGTAGGTCGCCATGTCGACACCGACGGGGCAGTCGGTCTTGCAGCCCTTGCACGAGAGGCACAGGTCGAGCGCCTCGCGGACTTCGCGGGAGCGCCAGCCGCCGCGGATCAGCGAGCCGTTGAGCATCTCGAACAGCAGGTGGGCGCGGCCGCGGGTGGAGTGCTGCTCGTCCTTGGTGGCCCGGTAGCTGGGGCACATCACCCCGCCTGTGGTGTTCAGGCACTTGCCCATGCCGACGCAGCGCCTGCTGGCGGGCGCGAGGTCGCCGCCGTCGGCGTGCAGCGCCAGCTCGGTGCGGGTGGGGATGTTCGGCGGGGCGACCAGCAGCCGCAGGTCGGAGTCCACGGGCCGGGGCCGCACGATCTGGCCGGGGTTGAGCAGGTCGTCGGGGTCGAAGGCCGACTTGAACCGCTCGAACGCGCCGATGATCTCCGGCGGGTACATCCGGGACAGCAGCGCCGAGCGGGCCCGCCCGTCACCGTGCTCGCCGGAGACCGAACCGCCGTGGGCGACCACGAGGTCGGCCGCGGCCTCCAGGAACTCGCGGTAGCGGGCGGCGCCGGGGCCGTCGAGCAGGTCGAAGTCGACGCGCACGTGGATGCAGCCGTCGCCGTAGTGGCCGTAGGTGACGCCCTTGCGCCCGAACCGGGCCAGCAGCGCGTCGAACTCGCGCAGGTAGGCGCCGAGCCGTTCCGGCGGCACGGCGGCGTCCTCCCACCCGGACCAGCGCTCGGAGCCGTCGGCCATCCGGGTGGAGTAGCCGGAGCCCTCCTCGCGGATCTTCCACAGCGCGCCCATCCGGGCCGGGTCGGTGTGCACGACGGCTTCGGCGCGGTAGCCGATGGCGCGGCGGACGCGTTCGGCGGCGTTCTCGGCGTCGCGCCGGTCGGTGCCGCCGACCTCGACGAGCAGCCAGCTGCGGCCGCCGGGCAGCAGCCGCAGCGCGGCGGAGGACGGGTTGCGGGCGCGGACCACGTCGACGAGTTCGGCGCTGAGCCCTTCGATGGCGAGCGCGTCGAGCCCGCGCAGCCGGGTGACCTGGTCGGCGGCGGCGTAGCTGTCCTCGAACCCGAGCACGATCATGGCGCGCGCGGCGGGTGTCTCGACGAGTTCGACGGTGGCGCCGAGCAGCACCGCGCAGCCGCCTTCGGTGCCGGTCAGCGCGCGGGCCAGGTGGAACCCGTGCTCGGGCAGCAGCTGTTCGAGGTTGTAGCCGGAGACCCGCCGGGTGAGGTCGGGGAACGAGGCGCGCACCTGCTCGGCGGTGTCGTCGCGCAGCGCCCGCAGCTGCTGGTAGAGCAGCCCGGTGCGGTCCTCGCGGGCGCACAGCGCGTCGAGCTCGGCGGGGGAGGTCTCCCCGACGGTGAGCCGGGTGCCGTCGGAGAGCAGCACGTCCAGCGAGCGCACGTTGTCGACGGTCTTGCCCCAGGCCACCGAGTGGGTGCCGCAGGAGTTGTTGCCGATCATGCCGCCGAGGGTGCAGCGGCTGTGCGTGGACGGATCGGGCCCGAACGCGAGCCCGTGCGGCTTCACCGCGGCCTGCAGGACGTCGAGCACCACGCCCGGTTCCACGGTGGCCAGCCGCCGCTCGGGGTCGACGTCGAGGATGCGGTTGAAGTGCCGGGAGAAGTCCAGCACCAGTCCGGGCCCGCAGGCGTTGCCCGCGATGCTGGTGCCCGCGCCGCGGCCGGTGATCGGCACCCCGCGTTCGCGGGCGACGGCGACCGCGGCGGCCACGTCCCCGGCGTGGCGGGGGTGCACGACGCCGAGCGGCACCTGCCGGTAGTTGGAGGCGTCGGTGGAGTACAGGGCGCGGGTGCCCGGGTCGAACCGGGCGGGTCCGTCGAGCACGTCGCGCAGCGCTGCGGCGAGTTCGGCGGGGTCGGGCTGGGGCGCGGTGGTGGTCGCGGCGGTCGTGGTCAAGCGGGAACTCCTGTCCTGGCCGTGGGCAGGTGCGGTCGGGGATCGCGGTCCGGGATCGCGGCTGTACGCACCGTAGGTCTTCGCGGGGCCGGAAGGCGGTGTCCACTGTCGGCGCGCCACCGCTCTGGCGATCGATTTCTGTTCGGAGCGGATGGGAGGCCGGTACCGGTGAACCGATAATGTCGCGGCTGTTCAGGTGAACGGACTCGGCCGTCGAGGCGCGGGCGTTCACCGCGCAGGGCTTTTCGGGAGGAGATCCACAGTGGGACGGTCCGTTCTGGTGACCGGAGGCAACCGCGGCATCGGGTTGGCCATCGCCCGCGCGTTCCAGGCGGCGGGCGACGAGGTGGCGGTCACCCACCGCGGCTCGGGCGCTCCGGACGGGCTGCGCGGCGTGCAGTGCGACGTCACCGACGCCGAGCAGGTCTCGGCGGCCTTCGACGAGGTGGAGGCCGCGCAGGGCCGCGTCGAGGTGCTGGTGTCCAACGCCGGGATCACCGACGACGGGCTGCTGCTGCGCATGGGGGAGGAGCAGTTCGGCCGGGTGCTGGACGCGAACCTCGCCGGTTCGTACCGGGTGGCGAAGCGGGCGGCGAGCAGCATGCTGCGGCTCAAGCGCGGCCGGATGGTGTTCGTGTCCTCCGTGGTGGGTCTTTCCGGCGGGGCCGGTCAGGCGAACTACGCGGCGAGCAAGGCGGGTCTGGTCGGCCTGGCGCGCTCCATCGCCCGCGAGTTGGGGTCGCGGTCGATCACCGCGAACGTGGTCGCCCCCGGGTTCGTCACCACCGACATGACCGACGCGCTCTCCGAGGAGCGCAAGAAGGAGATCTTCGCCCAGGTGCCGCTGGCCCGGTTCGCGGAACCGGAGGAGGTCGCGAGCACGGTGGCGTGGCTGGCCTCGGACGCGGCCGCCTACGTCACCGGCGCCGTGATCCCGGTCGACGGCGGCCTGGGCATGGGGCACTGAGCGGGTTCCGGCCCGGTTTTCCACCGGCCCGCCGCGTGGCGGGCCCAAGCAAGCACAGCGGAGGAAGTTCGTGAGCGGATTGCTCGAAGGCAAGCGCATCCTGATCACCGGCGTGATCACCGACGCGTCGATCGCGTTCCACGCGGCCAAGATGGCGCAGGAGCAGGGCGCGGAAGTGGTGCTCACCGGGTTCGGCCGGATGAGCCTGGTGGAGCGCATCGCGGGCCGGTTGCCGAAGCCCGCGCCGGTGCTGGAGCTGGACGTGACCAACGCCGAGCACCGCGACAGCCTGGCCGACCGGGTGCGCGAGCACGTCGACGGCCTCGACGGCGTGCTTCACTCGATCGGGTTCGCGCCGGCGTCCTGCCTCGGCGGTGACTTCCTGGACGCGCCGTGGGAGGACGTGTCCACGGCGGTGGAGATCTCGGCGTACTCGCTGAAGTCGCTGACCACCGCGACGCTGCCGCTGCTGTCGGCGGGTTCGTCGATCGTGGGCATGGACTTCGACGCGCGCGTCGCCTGGCCGGCCTACGACTGGATGGGCGTGGCGAAGGCGGCGCTGGAGTCGACCAGCCGCTACCTGGCCCGCGAGCTCGGTCCGCGGGGCATCCGGGTGAACCTGGTGTCGGCGGGCCCGGTGCGCACGATGGCCGCGAAGTCCATCCCCGGCTTCTCCGGGTTGGAGGAGACCTGGGGCGAGCGGGCTCCGCTGGGCTGGGACGTCAACGACCCGACCCCGGTGGCGCAGTCGATCTGCGCGGTGCTGTCGGACTGGCTGCCCAAGACCACCGGCTCCATGATCATGGTGGACGGCGGGTTCTCCGCGCTCGGCGCGTGATCTCCCGTGGGGGGGGGGGGGGGCGGCGCCCCCGCCCCCCCCCCCCCCCCCCCCGCCCGCGGGGGCGGGGGGGGCGCCCGGGGGGGGGGGGTGGGGGGGGTGGGGGGGGGGGGCCCCCCCCCCCCCCCCCCCCCCACCCCCCCGTGAGCGGCCCGTTCGGCGGCGGGCCATCATGGTCGGGTGAGTTTCGATGCGCTGCTGTTCCTGTCGTTCGGTGGACCGGAGGGCCCGGAGGACGTCCGGCCGTTCCTGGAGAACGTCACCCGGGGCAGAGGCGTGCCGCCGGAGCGGCTCGACGAGGTCGCCGAGCACTACCACCACTTCGACGGGGTCTCGCCGATCAACCGGCTCAACCGCGAGATCATGGCCGGGTTGCAGGAGCAGCTGCGCGCCGAGGGCCGCGACCTGCCGGTGTACTGGGGCAACCGCAACTGGCACCCGATGATCGAGGACACCGTGGCGCGGATGGCCGAGGACGGCGTGCGCAACGCGCTGGTGTTCGCCACCTCCGCGTGGGGTGGCTACTCGGGTTGCAAGCAGTACCACGAGGACATCGCCCGGGCCCGCGACGCGGTGGGGGAGCAGGCCCCGGACCTGGTGAAGCTGCGCCAGTTCTTCGACCACCCGCTGTTCGTGGCGGCAAACGCCGACGCGGTCCGCCGCGCCTACGCCGAGCTCGGCGATCCGCAGGCCCGGCTGGTGTTCACCGCGCACTCGGTGCCGGTGCGCGCCGATTCGATGCCCGGCCCGGACGGCCGCCCCGAGTGGTACTCCCGGCAGGTCGCCGAGTGCGCCCGGCTCGTCGCCGAGGAGGCCGGGGTGGAGGCCTACGACGTGGTGTGGCAGTCCCGGTCCGGCCCGCCGCAGGTGCCGTGGCTGGAGCCGGACGTGGTGGACCACGTCGAGGACCTGCACGCCAAGGGCGTCGCCTCGGTGGTGGTGAGCCCGATCGGGTTCGTCTCCGACCACCTCGAAGTGATCTGGGATCTGGACAACGAGGCCGCGGAGAAGGCCGCCGAGCTCGGCATGGGCTTCGTGCGGGCCGGGACCGCCGGGGACGATCCGCGGTTCGCGAAGATGATCGTGGAGCTGATCTCCGAGCACGTGGACGAGGTGCGGCCGCGGAAGCTGTCGCTGATGCCCGCCGCCGGCTGCGGTCGCAACGGCGAGGTGTGCGCGCCGGGCTGCTGCTCGCCGTCCTGACGTTCGTCGCTCGCGGGGCCGCGGTGGTCGTGGGACCGCCGCGGCCCTCGTGCGTCCGGGCTCAGTCCCGGCCGGGGGCGCCGATGGCGAGGAAGATGCGGGTGCAGTGCTCGACCAGGTCGTCGCGGTCGATGCGCAACGCCCCGTCCAGCCAGGCGGTGAGGGTCTGGGCGAGGCCGCCGACGGCGAACTGGCTGAGCACGTCCAGGTCGGCGCTGTCGCCCAGCCCGTAGAAGTCCTTGGCCTGGCCGCCGAGCAGTCCGACGAACAGCAGTGTGGAGCGCTGCCTGCGTTCGGCGAGCACGGCGCCCGCGCGGGTGGAGAACAGCAGTCGCCCGCGCCGCGGGTCGTCGCCGACGACGCCGATGACGGTGCCGAGCCCGGCCCGCACCTTGGCCGCCGCGTCGTGCGGGGCGGCCGCGACGGCGGCCAGCGCGCCGGTGGCGAGGTCGTCGATGACCTGGTCGTAGACGGCGGCGGTGAGCTCCTCGCGGTCGGCGAAGCTCTCGTAGAAGTAGCGGGCGGCGAGCCCGGCCCGCTTGCACACGCCGCGCACCGAGAGGGTGGCGTCGGCGTCGGGTGCGCCGATCAGGTCCAGGCCCGCTTCGAGGAACCGGACGCGCCGCTCGGCCTTGCGGTGGTCGCCATCGACACCGCCGTACACCCGCAGGGAAGACGGCTCCATGCCGCCCATCTTGGCATCTCGCGGGCCGGGTCCGGGCGGGTCTTGACAGTGGGGGGAACTGATCGGTTCCATATCTGCTAACGGGTGTGAGCAGAGTTCGCCGGGCGGGGCCGCCCGCACTGCCACCCGCTAGCGGAGGAGAGGGACCGATGACAGCTCCCACCGGATCACGCGTGCGCGAGGACGAACTGGTCGTCGGCGCCGGCCTGCTCGCCGGCGGCGCCAACGTGATCATGCAGCTGGCCCGGCCGGGCGTCGGCTACGGCGTCGTCGAGAGCAAGGTCGACAGCGGCAACATCTTCAAGCACCCCGTCAAGCGCACCCGCACCACGCTGACCTACCTCGCGGTCGCCACCATGGGCACCGACGAGGAACGCGCCCTGTTCCGGCGCGCCACCAACCGCTCCCACGCCCAGGTGCGCTCCACCTCGACCAGCCCGGTGTCCTACAACGCCTTCGACAAGAACCTGCAGCTGTGGGTGGCGGCCTGCCTCTACCGCGGCATCGAGGACGTCCACCGGATCTTCGTCGGGGAGCTCACCGACGCCGAGATCGACGAGCTCTACCGGCGCTCCGCCACCCTCGGCACCACCCTGCAGGTCACCGACGACATGTGGCCCGCCGACCGCGCCGCCTTCGAGGAGTACTGGAACGACGCGCTCGACCAGGTCCACGTCGACGACACCGTGCGCGCCTACCTGCACCAGATCGCGGTGCTCGGTTTCATGCCGCGCTACGTCCGCGCGCCGCTGGGCCGGTTCAACCGGTTCATCACCACCGGCTTCCTGCCGCAGCGGTTCCGCGACGAGATGCGGCTGCCCTGGACCGACCGCGACCAGCGCCGCTTCGACCGGCTCACCCGCGTCATGGGTGCGGTCATCCGGCGGCTGCCCCCGGTGCTGCGCAAGTTCCCGTTCAACTACTACCTGTGGGACGTGCGGCGCCGGATCGGGGCGGGTGCTCCGCTGGTGTGAGTCAGTGCTTGCCGGCGCTGTCGGCCAGCACCCGCACCATCTCCGCGATCGAGGCGCGCCGGGCCGCCCGGACCGAGTCGAACAGCGGCCGCAGGGCCTCCGTGCGCGCCCGCGTCGCGGACGCCGACAGCGCTCCGCCCGGGGCGTCGTCGGTGGCCACCCACAGGATCGCCTCCACCTCGGAGGCGCGCTGCAGGATCCGCAGCGGCCGCTGCGGCACGTCCTCCGGCCACGGCGGCTTCGGGCGGTCGGCCACCGTCGAGGCGATCTCGTCGCGCACGCCGGGGCGGTGCTTGGCGATGTCCAGGTCGATCAGCGTGCTCGCGGCCTCCCGCATCGCCGAGGACATGCCGTGCTCGGCCTCCCCGATCGCCAGGTGCTCGGCGGGCGGCAGCTCCCCGACGGCGAACACCGTCCAGTGCAGGATGCCCTCGGCGACCGGCTCGGGCACCAGGCCCAGCCCGGCCTCCGGCAGCACCGCCGCTTCACCGCGGCGCAACGCCTGCTTGGAGAACGGGCTCGCCGAACCCAGGCCCCGCACGTCACCGGGGACCGGCAGCGCCAGCTCCCCAGCGGTGGCACCGGCCTTGCGCAGCGCCGCCAGCAGCAGCGCCGGACCGGCCGGGGTGTCCTGCGGGCCCGGCAGTTCCAACCGGGCGGCGAGTTCGTCGTCGGCGGCGCGCACTTCCTGCGATTCGCCCCAGACCTGCAGAGCGTCGAGCACGTCGTCCGCGGCGGTCGCACCGTGCAACCACGCGGACGTCCAGACGACCATCGTTGCGCTTGGGCATGGCACGTCGAGAGAGAGTACGTATCCCGTCCGCGCGCATCAGCCCGGGGGCCGCGCGGTGTGGGCCTCGTCGCGGGCGGCGTGCCGCGACCGCGGCGTCCGCGACGGTGCATAGGATCTTCGCGTGCGTTCGGTCAACTACGGCAACGACGTCCTGTCCTCCGGTCGCAAGCGCCGCGAGATCCCCGAGGTCCCCGCCGAGCCCGGGCTCGTGGTCGAGGACCCGGCCAGCGGCTTCTGCGGCGCGGTGGTGCGCGTGGAGAAGGGCAACGCGGTGCTGGAGGACCGGCGCGGCGCCCACCGGCTGTTCCCGATGCGGCCCGCCGCGTTCCTGCTGGAGGGGCGCCCGGTCACCCTCGTCCCGGTGCCCGCCACCGACCCAGCCGCGACCCGCACCTCCGCGTCCGGGTCGGTGCACGTCGACGGGCTGCGCGCCCGGGAGGCTCGGGGCAGCCGCATCTGGGTGGAAGGCCTGCACGACGCCGAGCTCGTCGAACGCGTCTGGGGCCACGACCTGCGCGTCGAAGGCGTCGTGGTGGAGCCGCTGCACGGCGTGGACGACCTGCCCGGGTTGCTCGGCGAGTTCCGCCCCCGCGCCGGTCACCGGGTCGGGGTGCTGGTGGACCACCTCGTCGAGGGCAGCAAGGAGTCCCGGCTCGTCGCCGGGATCGACGACCCGCACGTGCTCATCACCGGACACCCCTTCGTCGACGTGTGGGAGGCGGTCAAACCCGCGTCCCTGGGCATCGCGGCCTGGCCGCGGGTGCCGCGCGGGCAGGACTGGAAGGAAGGCGTCTGCGCCGAGCTGGGCTGGGGCGAACCGGCCGAGGGCTGGCGCCGCGTGCTCGGCGCGGTCGAGGGCTTCCGCGACCTGGAGGCCCCGCTGATCGGCGCCGTCGAGCGGCTGATCGACTTCGTCACCGAATCCTGACCCCGTTCCGGGCCTGCCCGGGCGTCCACGGTGGAACGCCGGCCCCCCACCACCCGAGCACCGCGAGCCGGTCACGTTGGCCGAAATAACCCCACAGAACGCTTGTGCTCTGCCACGATGGGTGCATGGCCCCCGTCGTGTGGTTGATCATCGGTGTGATCCTGGTGGCGGCCGAGGTGCTGTCCGGGGAGTTCGTCCTCGTGATGCTCGGCCTCGCCGCGCTGGGGACCGCGCTGGTGGTCCTGGCCGGAGCGCCGACGTGGCTGGCGGCCGTGGTGTTCGCCGCGCTGGCCGGGGGACTGGTGCTGGGGGCGCGTCCGGCGTTGAAGCGCCGCTTCCTCGCCGGCCGCGAGCTGAAGACCAACGTGGACGCCCTGGTCGGCAAGCACGCCGTCGTGGTCGCCACCGTCGACCACCAGGGCGGCCGGGTCCGCATCGACGGGGACGTGTGGTCGGCCCGCGCGTGCGCTGAGGCCGACGTCTTCGAAGCCGATTCAACGGTGCTGGTCACGGAGATCTCCGGGGCCACCGCCATCGTCGCGGCACAACCGTGAACTGGAGGGTGCAGTGGAATTGATCGTGCTGGCGGTGGTGGTGCTGCTGGTGATCGTGGTGGTGGCCAAGTCCGTCCTCGTGGTGCCGCAGGCGCAGGCCTCGGTGGTCGAACGGCTGGGCCGGTTCCGCACCGTCGCCGCGCCCGGGCTGAACTTCCTGATGCCGTTCCTGGACCGGGTGCGGGCGAAGATCGACCTGCGCGAGCAGGTGGTCTCCTTCCCGCCGCAGCCGGTGATCACCCAGGACAACCTGACGGTGTCGATCGACACCGTGGTGTACTTCCAGGTCACCGACTCGCGTTCGGCGGTCTACGAGATCTCCAACTACATCGTCGGTGTGGAGCAGCTGACCACGACGACGCTGCGCAACGTGGTCGGCGGCATGAGCCTGGAGGAGACGCTGACCTCCCGGGACCAGATCAACACGCAGCTGCGCGGCGTGCTGGACCAGGAGACCGGGCGCTGGGGCATCCGCGTGGCGCGGGTCGAGCTCAAGGCGATCGACCCGCCGCCGTCCATCAAGGACTCGATGGAGAAGCAGATGCGCGCCGACCGGGAGAAGCGCGCGATGATCCTGAACGCGGAGGGCGCGCGCGAGTCCGCCATCAAGACCGCGGAAGGCCAGAAGCAGTCCCAGATCCTCGCGGCCGAGGGCGCGAAGCAGGCGTCGATCCTGGACGCGGAGGGCGAGCGCCAGTCCAGCATCCTGCGCGCCCAGGGTGAGCGGGCCAGCCGCTACCTGCAGGCGCAGGGCCAGGCGAAGGCGATCGAGAAGGTCTTCGCCGCGGTGAAGCGGGGCAAGCCCACGCCGGAGCTGCTGGCCTACCAGTACCTGCAGACCCTGCCGCAGATGGCGCAGGGCGACGCGAACAAGGTGTGGGTGGTGCCCAGCGACTTCAACAAGTCCTTGGAGGGCTTCGCCCGGATGCTCGGTGCGCCCGGCGAGGACGGGACGTTCCGCTACGAGCCCCCGAAGGAGGAGCCGCCGGCGGGCAGCCCGGAGGACGAGGAGGAGTCGGTGGCCGCGTGGTTCGACACCTCGTCGAACCCGGAGGTCGCCGAGGCCGTGCGCGCCGCGGAGGAGGTGGCACGCAAGGAGGTGCCGAGCGCCGCGGCGGGGATGCCCTCCGGTGGTGCCGCGTTGTCGGGTCCGAAGGCCACGCAGGCGCTGGGGGAGACCGGGGCGCTCGGCGAGCCCCCGGTGGGTGGCGGTTCCCCGGCCTGATCGGGTTCTGACCCGGGCAGAGGCCCGGAAACGAGCGAAGTGGGGGGGGGGGGGGCCCGCCCCCGGGGGGGGGGGGGGGGGGTTTTTGGTTGGGGGGGGGGGGGGGGGGCGGAAAAAAAAAGAATTATAATAAAAAAAAAAAACAACACAAAAAAAAGGGGGGGGTGGCGAG
>NZ_JAIUKB010000024.1:0-5037 GCF_020176785.1 Saccharopolyspora sp. 6V
CGCGGTCGTGGGGGGGGGGGGGGGCCGGGGCGGGCGCGTGTTTGGCCCGTGGCGGTGGCGAGCTAGTGTTGGGGGGGGGGGGGGGGCGCCCCCCCCACTTTTGCGCCGCATTCGCTTTATTGGATTGGTGGTTTCAGCGTCGACCGAAATCAATGATCTGAAGATCAAAAGCACGAACAAGCACAGACACTCGGGGGTCTTCCAGTGCTCAGGCCGGGGGTTCGAGCATCGGGCCGCCCGCGACTCCGAGCGCCCGCAGCACGCCGAGCAGGTGATCGCGCAGGACCGCCTTGGCGGTGTCCGCGGCGCCGTCGCGCACGGCGGTCGCCACCTCGGCGTGTTGCCGGGTGATGTCCGGGCGGCGGTCCTGGGTCCGGGCTCCGGCGGTGATCCGCAGTTGCCGGTCGCGCAGCGCGTTGTAGAGGTCGTCGATGATGGGGTTGGCCGCGGCGGCGACCAGCCGGGCGTGGAAGTCGCGGTCGGCCTCGTGCATCTCCGCCGTGCTCAGGCCGCTGCCGTCGCATGCCGCATGGGCGCTGAGATCCTCGCCGACCCGGCGCATCGTCGCGGGGCCGTCGGCCGCGATCTTGTCGATGGCGAAGCTCTCCAGCGCCAGCCGGGCTTCGAGGACGGCGCGGGCCTCGGTGGGGGTGACCGGGACGACCAAGGCTCCCCGCTTCGGGTAGAGCCGCAGGAAGCCTTCGGTCTGCAGCCGCAGGAAGGCCTCGCGCACCGGGGTGCGGGACATGTTCATGGCGGTGGCCACTTCGCCTTCGGACAGCAGGTGTCCGTCGGGGTAGGTGCCGTCGAGCAGCCCGGTCTTGACGTGCCGGTAGGCCCGGTCCGCGGCCGGGGGTTCCGCGCTCGCCGGGCCGGTGCCGCCGGGTGCGGCGGTGGGCGGCGGCACGTCGTGGTTCGGTGTTGCGCTCGACACGCGCCCATAGTACTGATCCGCATCTTGTATCTATGGTGGATACAAGTCGAGAGAGGTGGGTGTTCCGGTGTCGGTCGGTGTTGCCGGGGAACAGCGGGTGGCGCGATCGAGCGTCGTCCAGCGCGGGGCCTGGCTGGTGTGGGGCGTGGGTGCGGCGTGCTACTTCGTGGCGTTGTTCCACCGGGCGAGCCTGGGGGTCGCGGCGCCGGACGCGCTGGTGCGCTTCTCCGCGGGCCCGGGGGTGCTGGCGCTGTTCTCGGCGCTGCAGCTGGGCGTGTACCTGGTGCTGCAGGTGCCGTCGGGGCTGCTGGCGGACCGGTTGGGGCCGCGGCGGGTCATCACCGGCGGGGTGCTGGCGCTGGCGATCGGTTCCGCGGTGTTCGCGGTGAGCGGCTCGGTGCTGGGTGGGGTCACCGGCCGGGTGTTCATCGGTATCGGTGACGCGTTCATGTTCACCAACGTGCTGCGGTTGGCGGCGCAGTGGTTCCCGGCCGACCGGTACGGCCGGGTGGCGGCGCTGACCGGTCTGGTCGGTGGGCTCGGGCAAGTGCTCTCGACGGTGCCGTTGACCTCGGCGCTGCACGGTCTGGGCTGGGTGCCGACGTTCCTGGGGGCGGCGGGTCTGACCGCGGTGCTGGCGGTGGTGGCCGGTGCGGTGATCCGGGATCGGCCGGCCGGGTTGGGGCCCGAGGTCCCGTCGGAGGTCGGGGAGCGGATCTCCCGCACGTTGCGCGTGGTGGTGGCGCAGCGCGGCACGAAGCAGTCGTTCTGGGTGCACTTCGTGCTCCTCTCCCAGTTCTTGGCGATCACGACGTTGTGGGGTGCGCCGTGGTTGACCGGTGCGCAGGGCGTGGCTTCGTCGGCGGCCGGTGGCCTGCTGCTGGTGGCGGCGATCGGGTTCATCGCGGGCTCGTTGGTGGCGAGCCAGTGGATCGCGGGGCGCCCGCGGCGGCGGGAGCGCTACACGTTGGGGATGTCCGTGCTGGTGGTGCTGACCTGGTTGCTGGTGGTGGCGTGGCCGACGGCGATGTCGGTGCCGCTGCTGGTGGTGGTGCTGGCGGTGCTGGGCTTCGGTGGTGGTGCGGCGATGCTGGCGTTCGACGGTGCG
This sequence comes from Saccharopolyspora sp. 6V, assembly GCF_020176785.1. NCBI lineage: Bacteria > Bacillati > Actinomycetota > Actinomycetes > Pseudonocardiales > Pseudonocardiaceae > Saccharopolyspora > Saccharopolyspora sp. 6V. The sequence goes on from NZ_JAIUKB010000024.1 coordinate 2,043, forward strand.
CGGGAGTCGAACGCGGTGCACCGTTCGGGTGCGGCGTCGGGCGTGGTGAACATGGGCGGTTTCCTGGCGGGGGTGCTGATCCAGGTGCTGGTCGGATTGGTGCTGGAGGTGGTGTCGGTGCTGCCTGCGCTGGAGGCGTACCGGTGGTCGTTCGTGCCGGTGGTGGTGCTGCTGGCGGTGGGTACCGCGGGGCAGTGGGTCTGCCGGACGCGTCCGGTGGAGGTGCGGTCGTGAGGGCGCGGCGCGGCTGAGCGCGGTGCCGGTGCGCGGTTAGGGTCGCGTGATCGGTGCCGTCGGTCGGAGGAGGTCCGGGTGTCCACTGCGCTGGAGCTGCGGAATGTCGTGGGCGGGGTGCGGTCGGGAACGGTGGCGGGGGAGTCGTTGCCGTTGGTGGATCCGGCTTCGGGGGAGGAGTACGGGTCGGCTCCGCTGACGCGGTGGACCGATGTGGACGAGGTGATGGGGGTGGCGGCCGCGGCGTTCGAGGAGTGGTCGGTGACGACTCCGGGGGAGCGGCAGCGGGTGTTGTTGCGGTGGTCGGAGGAGGTGGAGCGGTCCGCGGAGCGGTTCGTGCTGGCGGAGTGCCGGAACACGGGCAAGCCGTGGGAGGTGGTGCGGTCGGGGGAGTTGCCGCGGGCGGTGGACCTGCTGCGGTTCCTCGCGGGTGCGGCGCGGTTGCAGGAGGCGGGTGCGGCGGGGGAGTACGTGCCGGGGTGCACGTCGTTCGCGCGGCGGGAGCCGATCGGGGTGTGCGCGCAGGTGGCGTCGTGGACGCATCCGTTGCTGTTGGCGGTGGCGCGGGTGGCGCCGGCGTTGGCGGCGGGGAATGCGGTGGTGTTCAAGCCTGCGGAGACGACGCCGGTGAGCGCGGTGTTGTTGGCGGAGTCGGCGGTGGGGGTGTTGCCGTCGGGGTTGTTCAACGTGATCTGCGGTGATCGGGACAGTGGTCGGGCGATGGTGGCGCACGAGGTGCCGGGGATGTTCTCGATCACGGGGACGGTGCGGTCGGGGATGGAGGTGGCGGGTGCTGCGGCGGCGGATTTGAAGCGGGCGCACTTGCAGTTGGGTGGGAAGGCGCCTGCGGTGGTGTTCGGGGATGCGGAGGTGGGTGCGGCGGCGCGGGGTATCGCGGCGGCGGCGTTCGGGGATGCGGGGCAGAGCTGTACGGCGGCGAGCCGGGTGCTGGTGGCGGAGGGCGTGTACGAGGAGTTGGTGGCGGAGTTGGCGGCGCAGGCGGAGGTGTGGCGGCCGGGTCCGCCGCAGGATCCGGATGCGGCGTTCGGTCCGTTGAACAGCGCTGGGCAGCGGGAGTTGGTGGCGGGGTACGTGGAGCGGTTGCCCGCGCATGCGCGGGTGGTGGCGGGTGGTCGTCGTCGTGGTGGGCGGGGGTTCTTCTACGAGGCGACGGTGGTGGCGGACGTGGAGCAGTCGGACGAGTTGGTGCAGCACGAGGTGTTGGGGCCGGTGGTGGTGGTGCAGCGGTTCTCCTCGGAGGAGGAGGCGGTGGAGTTGGCGAACGGGGTGCGCTACGGGTTGGTGGCGAGTGTGTGGACGCGTGATCATGCGCGGGCGATGCGGATGTCGCGGGCGTTGCAGGCCGGGACGGTGTGGGTGAACGTGCATCGGCCGTTGGTGGCGGAGATGCCGCACAGCGGGTTCAAGCATTCGGCGTCGGCGCGGGATTTCGGCCGGTTCGGGTTGGAGGAGTACAGCCGGGTGAAGCACGTGATGTCCGGTCTGGGGTGAGCGGGTGTTGGTCATGACTCCATGGTGCGGAGTCGAACAGACGTTCGCCAGTGCTCGATGGGGTGATCGTGTCAGCGGGTGGCGGTGCCGCTGTCGGTGGCGTCGCGGAGGGCGACGGAGAGCAGGGCCGCGGCGGGTCCGGTGAGGCGGTGCCCGGCGCGCCAGACGGCGTGCAGGGGGCGGTGGAGGTCGAGGCCGGTGACGGGGACTTCGACGACGTGGCCCGCGGCGAGGTCGGTGGCCACGGCGAGGGTGCTGAGCACGGCGGGTCCGGCGCCTGCGACGACGCTGTTGCGCACCGAGGTGGTGGAGTGCAGTTCGAGCAGGGGTTCGGTGGGGGTGGCGCCTGCGGTGGCGAGCGCGTGTTCGAGGGTTTCGCGGGTGCCGGAGCCGTGTTCGCGGACGATGAGCGGGGTGGCGGCGAGTTCGGTGGGGTCGAGGGGTTCGCGGCGCCGGGCCCAGCGGTGGTCGGGTGGGACGACGACGGTGAGGCGGTCGCGGGCGAGGTAGCGCACGGAGACGCCGTCGGGGACCTCGGGTGATTCGAGGAAGCCGAGGTCGGCGCGGTCGTGGCGGACGGCGTCGGTGACGGCGGTGGAGTTGGCGACGTCGAGTTCGAGGCGGAGTCCGGTGAAGGCGGTGCGCAGCGAGGTGAGCCAGCGCGGGGCGAGGTAGTCGGCGATGGTCATGCTGGCGGCGACGCGGAGGCGTTGTTCGTGGCGGGCGCGCAGGGCGTGCACGCCGGTGTGCAGGGCGTCGAGGTCGGTGAGCACGTCGCGTGCCCAGTCGAGGACGGTGCCGCCGGCGGGGGTGAGGTCGGCGCCGCGACGGGTGCGTTCGACGAGGTGGAGGCCGAGGCGGCGTTCGAGGCTGTTGAGGCGTTTGCTGGCGGAGGGTTGGCTGATCCGCAGTTGGGCGGCGGCGGCGCCGATGCTGCCGAGTTCGGCGATGAGCACGAGGAGTCGCAGGGACAGCGGGTCCGGATCTTCTGCCATGCAGCAACTGTAGCTCGCCTGGGTGTTCTGGCCCTGTGGTGATGCATTCCGGTTATGGGTTCCTGTGTGGTTGACGGCTACCGGGCGTGCGGGTGGCGGGTGAGGCTCGGGGCATGCGGACGTCGGTGGAGTTGCGTGCTGTGTGGTCGGAGCGTCGGTCGGGTGTGCTGGTGGCCGCGGCGGGGGTGCTGGTCGCGCAGCTGTTGTCGGCGTGGGTGCCGGGGGTGGGCGTGGTGACCGCTGCGGTGGTGTGG
>NZ_JAIUKB010000025.1:0-1457 GCF_020176785.1 Saccharopolyspora sp. 6V
TCTCGCGTGCACAGCTTTTGCCCGTGTGGGGGCCCCCCGGGTTAAAATGACCCCGACGCGAGAATCCCGCTGAGGTTCCGCCACCCCACCCCTCAGCAACTGGGGTACGAGACCGCCCCGCCGCTCAGAGGGCGGACAGGAGGTCTTCCACCAGGTCGTCGGGGTCCTCGATGCCAACGGACAACCGGACCAGCTCCGCGGGCACCTGCAGCACCGAACCGGCGGTGCTCGCGTGCGTCATCTTGCCGGGGTGCTCGATCAGCGACTCGACTCCGCCGAGCGACTCGGCGAGGGTGAACAACCGGGTCTTCGCGCACACCTCCAGCGCGGCCTGCTCGCCGTCCACGTGGGTGAACGAGATCATGCCGCCGAAGCCGTGCATCTGCTTGGCCGCGACCTCGTGGCCCGGGTGCTCGGGCAGGCCCGGGTAGTAGACCTTCGAGACCTTCGGGTGCTCGCGCAGCGCGGCGGCGATGCGCCCGGCGTTCGCGCTGTGCCGGTCCATCCGGGCCGCGAGCGTCTTCACCCCGCGCAGCGTCAGCCACGCGTCGAACGGACCCGGCACCGCACCGGCGGTGTTCTGCAGGAACGCCACCGAGCTCGCCAGCTCGTCGTCGGAGGTGAGCACCGCGCCCCCGACCACGTCGGAGTGGCCGCCGAGGTACTTGGTGGTGGAGTGCACCACCACGTCCGCGCCCAGCTCCAGCGGGCGCTGCAGGTACGGCGAGGCGAAGGTGTTGTCCACCACGAGCTTCACCCCGGCGTCCCGCGCGACCTGGGCCAACGCCGCGATGTCGGCGATGGTCAGCAGCGGGTTCGTGGGCGTCTCGACCCACAGCACCTTCGTCTCGGGCCGGACCGCCGCGCGGACCGCGTCCACGTCGGACACCGGCACCGGCGTGTACTGCACGCCCCACTCGGTGAGGACCTTGTCGATCAGCCGGAACGTGCCGCCGTAGGCGTCGTCCGGGATGATCACGTGGTCGCCGGGGCGCAGCGCGCCGCGCAGCACCGCGTCCGTGGCCGCCATCCCCGAGGAGAACGCCCTGCCGTGCTTGGCGCCCTCCAGCTCCGCGAGGCACTGCTCCAGCGCGGTGCGGGTGGGGTTGCCGGTGCGCGAGTACTCGTACCCGGCGCGCATCCCGCCCACGCCGTCCTGGGCGTAGGTCGAGGTCGCGTGGATGGGCACGATCACCGAACCGGTCGTCGGATCGGGTTGCTGTCCCGCGTGAATCGCGCGGGTGGCGAAGCCATCACTCATGCACCGCAGCGTACGGACCACACGGGCATCCGCCGTTCGGCAGGTGGCCGTCCCACTGGTGCCCGCGCACGACGAGGGGGGCCCCCCCCCGGGGGGGGGGGGGGGGGGGGGGGGGGGGGCGGGGGGGGCCCCGCGCGGGGGGGGGGCCCCGCGGGGGGGGGGGGGCCCCCCCGGGGGGGCCGGCCCGGGGGGGGCC
>NZ_JAIUKB010000025.1:1465-93522 GCF_020176785.1 Saccharopolyspora sp. 6V
CCTCCGCACCCGCCCGCCCTCGCCCCTCCCCCCAGCCGCGGCGGGTGCGGTGTGGGCGCTCCGCGCCCGGCGCCCCCCCCCCCGCCCCCGGGGGGGGGGGGGGGGGGGGGGCCCCCCCCGCGGCTGGATCAGCGGATCACCACTGCGGGGGCTGCTGCCCCGGCTGCTGCGGGTACCCACCGGGCTGCTGCCCGTACTGCGGGGGCTGGCCGTACGGGGGCTGTCCGGGCTGCGGCTGGCCGTAGGGCTGGCCGTACTGCGGCGGCTGGCCGTACGGCTGCTGGCCCGGCTGCGGCTGGCCGTACTGGGGCTGGCCGTACTGCGGCGGCTGGCCGTACGGCTGGCCCGGCTGCGGCTGCCCCGGCTGGCCGTACGGGTTCGGCTGCCCGAACTGCTGGCCGGGCTGGCCGTAGGGGTTCGGCTGGCCGTACGGGGGCTGGCCCGGCTGCGGCTGCCCGGGCTGGCCGAACTGCGGCTGGGCCGCGTACGGCTGTCCGGCGAAACCGGGCTGCGGGCCGCCCTCGGCGGCGGGCGCGGCGGCGATCCACTCGCGGGTGGCGGGCAGCACCGCCAGCACAGCAATGGCGATCGGGATGATCGCGCCGAAGATGTAGCCGATGAGCAGTGGCACGGTCGTGGCGAAAGCGATCGCGGTGATCAACGAGATCAACGCGGTGAGACCCGCTCCACCTGCGGTCAAGTACGGCCCGAGCTGCTGGCGCAGGATCAGGAACACACCGCCGACCGTCATCACGATCACGCCGAGGAGGCTCAGCAGCGCCAATCCGCCCGGGAACCCGATCCCTGGGATGAACATCCCGATGAGGGAGAAGAGCACGTTGAGCCCACCGAGGACGGCGGCCACCCAGCCGGTGACCTTGGCGAGCATGCCGTTCCCCGCCCCCGGCTGCCCGTAGCCACCCGGCCCGGCCTGCGGCGGCGGTGCGCCGAAGCCGGCCTGCGGCGCCGGGAACCCGCCACCGGGAGTACCGGCCTGCGGGGGCTGCTGCGGGAAGCCACCGGGCTGGCTCTGCGTGCCCGGCTGGCTGTACATCGGCTGCGGGGGCTGAGCCGACGGCGGCACCATCTGGGTAGCGGCCTCGCCGCCCTGCCCGGCGAGTCCCGGCTGCTCGTACATCGGCTGCGCGGGCTGCATCGACGGTGGCACGACCTGGGTGGAGTCCCCACCGGTCTGCTGCGGGCGCACCACCTGCGTGGCGTGCGCGGACGGCTGGTCCGCGGCCTGCTCCGTCTGCGCGGGGCGGACGACCTGAGTGGCGTCCGCGCCGGAGGACTGGTCGGTGGCCGGGGTCTGCGGGTCCAGCTGGGAACCGATCTTCGACTCGGCGGCCTGGGCCTCCGAGTCCGGTCCCTGCGGTTGCTGTCCCTGCTGACCGCCGTCCGGCGGCTGCGGAGAGCTCATCGGGTTTCCTGACCCCCTTGGGCGTGGAACGTGGATCTGCGGAGCGTGTTGATCGTGCACACGCTATCCGATGTGTCGCAGCGTAGCGGCCGTTCGTGACCAGAAGTCAACGTCCGGCGATGAAGGCGAGGACGTCCTGGCGCGTGACGACACCGGCCGGTTTGCCGCCGATGAGCACCATCGCCCCGTCCGCGTCGGTCAGCGCCGCCATCGCAGCGCTGACCTCCTCGCCTGCGCCGATGGTGGGCAGCGGCGGGGACATGTGCTGTTCGATGCGGTCGGCGAGCTGCGCGCGGCCGGCGAACAGCGCGTCCAGCAGGTCCCGTTCGTTCACCGCTCCGGCGATCTCGGCGACCATGACCGGCGGTTCCGCGTTGACGACCGGCATCTGGGACACGCCGAACTCGCGCAGGATCGCCACCGCCTCGGCGACGGTCTCGTTCGGGTGAACGTGGACGAGTTCGGGGAGGGTGCCGTCCTTGCGCAGCAGCACGTCCTTGATGGCGCCGCCCGCGTGGTCCGGGGACAGGAAACCGTACTTCGCCATCCACGAGTCGTTGAAGACCTTGCCCAGGTAGCCGCGGCCGCCGTCGGGCAGCAGCACCACGACCACGTCGTCCGGCCCGGTGCTCTCGGCGACGCGCAGCGCGGCGGCCGCCGCCATCCCGCAGGAACCGCCGACCAGCAGCGCCTCCTCCCGGGCGAGGGCGCGGGTCATGGTGAACGAGTCGGCGTCCGAGACGGGCACGATCTCGTCGCAGATGTTCCGGTCGTAGGTCGTCGGCCAGAAGTCCTCGCCGACGCCTTCCACGAGGTACGGCCGCCCGCCGCCTCCGGAGTACACGGAACCCTCCGGGTCCGCCCCGATGATCTTGACCTTGCCGCCGGAGACCTCCTTGAGGTACCGACCGATGCCGGAGATGGTGCCGCCGGTGCCGATGCCCGCCACGAAGTGCGTGATCCGGCCCTCGGTCTGCCGCCAGATCTCCGGGCCGGTGCTCGCGTAGTGCGACTCCGGGTTCGCGGGGTTGGCGTACTGGTTCGGCTTCCACGCGCCGTCGATCTCGGTGACCAGCCGGTCCGAGACGCTGTAGTACGACTCGGCGTGCTCCGGCGGCACCGCGGTCGGGCACACCACGACCTCGGCGCCGTAGGCCTCCAGCACGGCCCGCTTGTCCTCGCTGACCTTGTCCGGGCAGACGAACACGCAGCGGTAGCCCTTGCGCTGGGCCACCATCGCCAAGCCCACGCCGGTGTTGCCGGAGGTCGGCTCGACGATGGTGCCGCCCGGCTTCAGCTCGCCGGACTCCTCCGCCGCCTCCACCATGCGCAGCGCGATGCGGTCCTTGACGCTGCCGCCGGGGTTCAGGTATTCGACCTTCGCCAGCACCGGCGTCGAAGCCGATCCCGCCAGCGAGTTCAACCGCACCAGCGGGGTGTTGCCGACGAGGTCGATCACGTGCTCGACGTAGTCCACAGCGAGTCCCTTTCGCTCTCCGCGACGTTGTGCGGCTGAGCCTAAGCGGCGGTTTCCCGGCTCGTGGCGCACGGGTGGTCCCTGGGCGCGCCGCCCGGATCGCCCGAAGCGGCGGCCCGGTGGGAACGTTTTCCCGGCTGAGGGCGTATTCATGTACAGGACGAGAATTCGCGGAGCGTCGGTGTGGCGCGAGGAGGAGCGGGCATGGTCGGAACGCGGATGCTGCGGCTGGCACTGGTGGCGGCGGGAGCCGTCGGCGGGGTGTCCGGCGCCGCGTACGGCCTGCTCAACGGGCAGTCCTGGTACGCGCGCCGCGCGATCGGCGAGCCGACAGGGGTGCCGTTTCGCGCCGACGGGGTGCACCTGCCGGACGGCACCGGCCCTGTCGCCGCCTCCCCCACCGGTGAGTCCCCGCTCCTGTTCGCGGTGCTCGGGGACTCCTCGGCCGCCGGGCTCGGCGTGGACGCCCCCGACGAGCTGCCCGGGGTGCGCATCGCCCGCGGCGTCGCCGCCGAACTGGAGAACCCCGTCGAGCTGACCACCTACGCCATCGTGGGCTCCACCTCGCGGGACCTGGCCGCGCAGGTCGAGGCATCGCTCGTGGTGCCACCGCGGCTCGCCCTGATCATCATCGGCGCGAACGACGTGACCGCCCGGCAATCCGTGGCCGAATGCGCCGCGCTGCTCGGCGACGCGGTCGCCCGGCTGCGCGAAGCGGGTGTCGGCGTGGTCGTCGGCACCTGCCCCGACCTGGGGGCGATCCGGCCCATCCCGCAGCCGCTGCGGTCGGTGGCCTCCTCGTGGAGCCTCGCGCTGGGCCGCGCGCAACGGCACGCCGTGGAAGAAGCGGGCGGGTTCGCGGTGCCGCTGGCCGACCTGCTCTCCCCCGAATTCCTCACCCGCCCGCAGGAGCTGTTCAGCCCCGACCGGTTCCACCCGTCGGCCGCCGGGTACGAGGCCGCCGCCGGACTGCTGCTGCCCGCGCTGTGCTCGGCGATCGGCGAATGGCACGGGCCGCCGGTGCCGCAGCCACCGGTCCGCTCCTCCGCCGCCGAGGCCAGGCGCCCCACCAGCCGCGTCGTCGCCCGGCTGAACCAGCGCTTCGGCAGGCACCCCGGCAGCTGACCGGCCTGCCGACGGCGCTCCCACCGAGGTGCTGGTGACGGTCGTCTCAGCACGTCCCGGCCGGTGGCGGTCTTACAGTGGCGCGAGAAGTCGACCTCGCGGTCGGCGCCGCGACCCGTAGGCGAACGAAGGAGTTCCCGCATGCCCGAAGCAGTGATCGTGTCCGCCACGCGCTCGCCCATCGGCCGCGCAGGCAAGGGTTCCCTGGTCGATGTGCGCCCCGACGACCTCGCCGCGCAGATGGTGCGCGCCGCCCTGGACAAGGTGCCGGAACTGGACCCGGCGGAGATCGACGACCTGATGCTCGGCTGCGGTCTCCCCGGCGGCGAGCAGGGCTTCAACATGGGCCGCGTCGTCTCCGTCCTGCTCGGCTACGACCACCTGCCCGGCACCACCATCACCCGGTACTGCTCGTCGAGCCTGCAGACGACGCGGATGGCGCTGCACGCCATCAAGGCCGGTGAAGGCGACGTGTTCATCAGCGCCGGGGTGGAAGCCGTGTCCCGGTTCGCGAAGGGCAACTCGGACTCGCTCGACGACACGCAGAACCCCGTGTTCGCCGACGCCGAAGCCCGCACCAAGGCCACCGCCGAGCAGGGCGCCGACGAGTGGGTCGACCCGCGCGAGTTCGGCGAGGTGCCCGACGTCTACATCCCGATGGGCCAGACCGCGGAGAACCTGGCGCGCGCCAAGGGCATCGGCCGCGACGAGATGGACGAGTTCGGGGTGCGCTCGCAGAACCTCGCGGAGAAGGCCATCGCCGACGGCTTCTGGGCCCGCGAGATCACCCCCGTCACCACGCCGTCCGGCACCATCGTCGACACCGACGACGGGCCGCGCGCCGGGGTCACCAAGGAAGCAGTGTCCGGTCTCAAGCCGGTGTTCCGCCCCGACGGCCGGATCACCGCGGGCAACTGCTGCTCGCTCAACGACGGCGCCGCCGCGCTCGTCGTCATGAGCGATGTGAAGGCCAAGCAGCTCGGCCTCACCCCGCTCGCCCGCGTCGTCTCCACCGGCGTGTCCGGGCTGTCCCCCGAGATCATGGGCCTCGGGCCGGTGGAGGCGTCCCAGCAGGCGCTGCGGCGGGCCGGGCTCGGCATCGGGGACATCGACCTGGTGGAGATCAACGAGGCGTTCGCCGCGCAGGTCATCCCGTCCTACCAGGACCTGGGCATCCCGCTGGAGAAGCTGAACGTCAACGGCGGCGCCATCGCGGTGGGCCACCCGTTCGGCATGACCGGTGCGCGCATCACCACCACGCTGATCAACTCGCTGCAGTGGCACGACAAGCAGTTCGGCCTGGAGACGATGTGCGTGGGTGGGGGACAAGGCATGGCCATGGTCCTCGAGCGGCTGAGCTGAGACTGTTGTCTCGCTCGTTCTGCTGAGCGGGGTGGGTGGCGGAACCTCAGCGGTCGGGCCGGTTGCTCAGGTGGTCGTTGTTCAGCGGCTTCGCCGCTGACGGGATGAAGGCATGGGAAAGGGCCTCTCTCCTTGTGGAGGGAGGCCCTTTCTCGTCCTGGTGCTAGTCGTTCTGGAAGTACGACAGCAGTCGCAGGATCTCCAGGTACAGCCAGACCAGGGTGGTCATCAGGCCGAAGGCCACGTACCAGGCGAACTTGGCGTCCACCCCGCTCTTGATGGCCTTGTCGGCGGCGTCGAAGTCCAGCAGGAAGCTGAACGCGGCGATGCCGATGCACACCAGGCTGAACACGATGGCGAGCGGCCCGCCGTCGCGCAGCCCCAGCCCGCCGGCGGTGAAGAAGCCGGCGACCAGGTTCAGCAGCATCAGGATCGCCACACCGGCCGCCGCGCCGATGATCCACTTGGTCAGCTTCGGCGTGACTCGGATGGCGCCGGTCTTGTAGACCACGAGCATGGCCGCGAACACGCCCATGGTGCCCGCGATGGCCTGCATGATGATCCCGGAGCCACCGCCGCCGGTGAAGTTGTCGACCGCACCGCCGATGACGTAGCTGATGCCACCGAGGAACACGCCCTCGACCGCCGCGTAGGCGATCACGAGGGCGGGGCTGACCTTCTTCTTGAAGATGATGACCAGCGACAGCACCAGACCGATGATCGCCGCGGGCAGCGCGAGCGCGTACAGGCCGGAGACGTAGGTCGCCGCACCGGTCGCGATGGTCAGCGCGAGCGTGATCGCCGTCTTGGTGACCACGTCGTCGATGGTCATCGGACGCGTCGCCTGCGGCGGCGCGGCCGGTGCCTGGCCGGGCGCGCCGAAGCCGCCTTGGCCGTGGTTGAAGTTCGCGTACCCGCCGTTGCTCGGCAGGTTCTTGAACGCTGGGTTGCTCGTAGTGCGCAACTCGTCCTCCTGGGCGTGCTTTGCGCCGTCTCCGGTACAACGACCGAAGCTGCCGGTCGGTTCCCTGCGGGTAAAGCAGACTTTACCCCCGCCGCGACGGGCGGCTCCGCCCCCGGTTTCCGCGCCCGCCCGCGCGCGGCCAACTGGCGAAAACCCGGTCACGGAACGTCGCAACCTTTCACAGGTGTCGCCGCGCGTGCCTGGTCGGCTCGTGAACGGGTGTTGCGCTGCGACCGAACGAGTGAGGACCGGCGGAATCCGGCTGGGAAAAACGCGGCGCGTCATGGCCGCGAATAGATCGGTTGGCCCCTTGTGGCCACCCTGCGTGATCGGAAGGATGCGGCTCGGGTGTCCGTGTGCCGTGTCGGGGGCTTTCGCACCCGGTCCGCACCACATCGCGGTGGTGCGCGCCGGAGAGCAAGCACGCCGACGCCCTGATCTCCCAGACCGAGACTGGAGCATGCATGCGCACGTTCAGGAAGTTGATCACAGCGGCGGTGGGTTCCGCTGTGCTCGCCGGCAGCGGACTGCTGGCGACCACGGGAACGGCCATCGCCGCGCCGGAGGAAGGGATAGGCCACGAGACGACACCGGGACAGCCCTACGCGGGCATCGAGCGCGACCGGGACTGGCTCGGCTCCTACATCGTCGGCGACAAGCAGGTGTGGTGCGTCCGGTTCGCGCTGAAGGCGCCGGACACCGGCGAGCAGTACGAGCCGGGCGACGAACTGCTCACCAAGTGGGGTGACCCGCTACCGGACGACGTGGCGGCGAACATCTCCTACCTGCTGCTGCGCTACGGCAACACGCAGGACGCGGACGAGGCGGCGGCGCTCGCGCACCTGCTGCACTCGTGGACCTCCGCGCCCCGCGACCCCAGCGACCTCGACCCGGGCAAGCCGTTCCAGGAGATCGGCTACGACATCGACTTCCAGCTCGGCAAGCTGCCGCAGGGGGCCAAGGACGCCGTGGAGCAGCTGCGCGGGGACGCGGAGAAGAACCGCGGACCGTGGGAGGCCTCGCTGACCGCTCCCGAGCAGGAGCAGGTCATCGGTGAGGCCGCCGACTGGACCGTCACCGTCGAGCACCCGGACGGCACCGGCGTCACCGGCGTCCCGGTGAAGATCACCGCCACCGACGCCGAGGTCGAAGGCCTCGACGAGGACGGCACGATCACCACGCCGGACAGCGGCGACCCGCTCACCCTGAAGGTGACGCCCACCGGGCCGAATCCGAAGGTCGAAGGGGAGCTGTCCACCCCCGCCGAACGCCCCTACGTGCAGCAGGCCGTCGAGAACCCGGACGGTGTGCAGCGCGTGGTGTCCACCGGCGGGGAGGACCAGGTCAAGGTCGAGGACGTCACCACCGCGGTCACCGCGCCCGGCAAGGTCGCCGTCGGCAAGATCGACGAGGAGAGCGGCGCGGGCATCGCCGGTGTCGCGCTGCGGGTCAGCCTGCCCGACGGCAAGCCGGCGCTGAAGCAGGACGGCACCGAGCTCACCGGTCCCGACGGGCAGCCCGCCGTGGTCACCACCGGCGACCAGGGCACGGTCGAGATCGCGGACCTGCGCACCCCGCAAGAGATCATGATCACCGAGGTGGCGCCCGCGAAGGGCTACGAGGAGGCCTTCGACGCGGCGAACCCGCCGTCGGTCGCGGGCACCGTCGAACCCGGCGGCACGCTGGCGCTCACCGTGACGAACAAGGCCAACACCCCCACCGTGCCGATCTTCATCCCGGCCGGTGACCCGGGCACCAGCGGTGGCGTGGTGGAGCTGAGCGCCGTCGGTGGCGACGGTGCCGTCTCCCCCGGCCTGCTGGGTCTGGGTGCGCTGGCGCTCACCGGGACCGCGGTCGCCGGTGGCGTGGCGTGGCGCAAGCGGCTCGCGACGGCGGGTGAGCGTTGACCGCGCCGAAGCGGCGCCTGATCACGCTGGCCCTGGCCGGCGTGGTCGCGCTCGTCGCGGTGGTGGCCGTCGTGACGGGCATGGTGCTGCGCACCGAGGAACCGGCCGCGGCGCCCCGGGCGGCCGCGGTCGAGCCGGCACCCGCGCCCGTGCAGGCCGCGGACCTGCCGCCGCAACCGGTGCACGTCCCGGCGGGGCAACCACCGGGAACCGTCCGGCTACCGCAGGGCGGCCAGGCGGAGCTGGTGCGCAAGGAGCTCGACCGCAGCGGCACCCTCCCGGTGCCGGACGGCGTCGACGAAGCCACGTGGTGGGGTGCCGGGCTGGACTCCCCGAAGGGCGCGACGGTGCTGGCCGGGCACGTGAACTGGAAGGGAGCGGTCGGCCCGTTCGAAGAGCTGTGGGACTCCGCCCCCGACCAGCTGGTGACCGTCGTCGACGACGACGGGGCGGAGCACCGCTACCAGGTCTCCGAGATCGTCACGCTGTCCAAGGAGGAACTGCCCGCCCGCGCCGCCGAGCTGTTCGGCCAGGGCGGCGAACACCGGCTCGTGCTGGTCACCTGCGGTGGCCGGTACGTGGGCGGTGACCTCGGCTACGACGAGAACCGGATCGTGGTGGCCACCCCGGCCTGATCGAGGCCGGTGCTACGACGAGAGCGGGGTTCCCACTTCGGGAACCCCGCTCTTCGTTCGTCCAGGACCGGCCCGGCTAGCGCCGCTTCTTCTGGCCCTTCTTCGCCGAAGCCGCCTGCTTGCCCGGTCGCTTCTTCTGCTGCGGGCGCCGGTTGCCACCGCCCCCGCCGGAGTTCGCGGTGGCCTTGGCGCCGTTCACGGCGGTGGCCGAGGCGGCCGAGTCCTCGCCGCCGGACTCGCTGTCGGCGGTCTCCTCCGCCTTCTTCACCTGGCCGGGCTTCTGCCCCGGCTTCGGCCGCGGCGCGTCCTTCTTCGCCGCCAGCTCCTTCTGCTTCTCCCGCTCCTGCTCGCGGTCGATCTTGTTGCTCAGGAAGTGCTGCTGGCCCAGCGTCCAGATGTTGTTCGCCATGAAGTACAGGACGATCGCGATCGGCAGCACCCAGCCGGAGAACAACGTGCCGACCGGCGCGACGTACATCATGAACTTGCCCATCATGGCCGTCTGCGGGTTGGCCATCGAGGCGTCTGTCTGGCGCTTCATCGACATGCGCATCGTGGTGAACGTCGCGATGGACGCGATCACCATCAGCGGCAGGCCGACCGCGATCATGTTCAGCCGCGTGGTGCCGAAGGCTTCGAGGACCGCGGCGGGCTGGCTCAGCCAGTTGCCGAGCTTCGCGCCGAAGATGTCGGCGTTGATGAACGACTCGACCCCGGCGCGGTCGAAGATGTAGTTGCTCTGCGCCTGCGGCGTGAACCCGCGCAGCACGTGGAACAGGCTCAGGAACACCGGGATCTGCAGCAGAGCAGGAAGGCAGCCGCCGATCGGGTTCACCCCGTGCTCGGACTGCAGCTTCTGCATCTCCTGCGCCATGCGCTGCTTGTCGTTCTTGTACTTCTCCCGCAGCTTCTGGATCTGCGGGGAGAACTTCGCCATCTTCCGGCCGGCGCGCATCTGGCTGATCGCCGGCTTGAGCAGCACCACGCGCAGCGTGAACACCAGGAAGAACACCGACAAGGCCCAGGCGAACCCGTTGTCCGGCCCCAGCACGGTGCCGAAAACCCTGTGCCAGAACCACAAGATGGCCGACACGGGATAGAGGATAAAGTCGAACACTCAACCACTCCTGGTCATCGCCCGGCGATCGTCCCGGGCCCGCTCGCACGGCCGCGCCCGCCCTGTGCGCACCGGCCTCAGCCCTACCAGGGTGCCATGCCCGACGACCCGGTCGAGGCGGGGCGGGGTATTACCACGGAGGGTGATGGCGCGGTCGCGGAACGTCCGGCGCGAGCCGCGTGCGACCGATCTCGTCGCGCGAACCTCGGCACCACGCCGGGATGGCGCCGGATCGAGCGGCAGCGCCGCACGCAGGGCGAGGTCCGCGGGCGGCCCCGGAAGCTGATCCGGGACCGCCCCGCTCACTCCTCTTCCAGCACGTCCAGGAGTGACCGGCCGTACTTGGCCAGCTTGTTCTGGCCCACGCCGCTGATCGCACCCAGCTCGTCGAGCGTGGCCGGGCGCTGGGCCGCGACCTGGCGCAGCACCGCGTCGTGGAAGATCACGTAGGCGGGCACGCCCTGCTCCTTCGCGGTGGCCGCGCGCCAGGCGCGGAGGCGCTCGAAGAGCGGGGCCGCCTCGGCGGGCAGCTCGACCTGCTCGGACTTGCGGGCCTTGGCCTGCTTCGGCTCCTTCGCGGCCTTCTCCGGCTCGCGCCGCAACCGCACCTCGCGCTCCCGGGACAGCACCGCGCCGCTCGCCTCGGTGAGCACCAGCGTGCCGTAGTCGCCCTCCACCGCCAGCAGGCCCTGGGCCAGCAGCTGGCGCACCACGCCCCGCCACTCCGCTTCCTTCAGATCCGCGCCGACGCCGAACACGGTGAGCTCGTCGTGCCGGAACTGCTGGACCTTGTCGTTGCGCTTGCCGAGCAGGATGTCCACGACGTGCCCCGCGCCGAACTTCTGCCGACGCTCGTGCAGCAGCCGGTACACCGTGGAGAGCAGCTTCTGCGCGGCGATCGTGCCGTCCCAGGACTCCGGCGGGTTCAGGCAGGTGTCGCAGTTGCCGCAGGGCTCCCCGTCCTGGCCGAAGTAGGCCAGCAGCTGCACCCGGCGGCACTCCACCGTCTCGCACAGCGCGAGCATCGAATCCAGGTGCGCGCCCAGCCGCCTGCGGTGCGCGTCGTCGCCCTCGGAGTTGTTGATCATCTTGCGCTGCTGGACGACGTCTTGCAGCCCGTAGGCCAGCCACGCGGTGGACGGCAGCCCGTCACGGCCCGCACGGCCCGTCTCCTGGTAGTAGCCCTCCACCGACTTGGGCAGGTCCAGGTGCGCCACGAACCGCACGTCCGGCTTGTCGATGCCCATCCCGAACGCGATGGTCGCCACCACCACCAGCCCGTCCTCGCGCAGGAACCTCGACTGGTGCGCCGCGCGCGTCTCCGCGTCCAGGCCCGCGTGGTACGGCACCGCCGGGATGCCGTTCTGGCTGAGGAAGTCGGCGGTCTTCTCCACCGACGACCGGGACAGGCAGTAGACGATGCCAGCGTCCCCGGGGTGCTCGGTGCGCAGCAGGTTCAGCAGCTGCCGCTTCGGATCGCTCTTGCCGACGATGCGGTACTGGATGTTCGGGCGGTCGAAGCTCGCCACGAAGTGCCGCGCCCGCGTCAGGTCCAGCCGGGTCGCGATCTCCCCGCGGGTGGCCTCGGTGGCGGTCGCGGTCAGCGCGATCCGCGGCACGTCCGGCCAGCGCTCGTGCAGCATCGACAGCGCCAGGTAGTCCGGCCGGAAGTCGTGGCCCCACTGCGCCACGCAGTGCGCCTCGTCGATCGCGAACAGCGAGATGTCGCCCTCGTCCAGCAAGGACAACGTGGATTCGACGCGCAGCCGCTCCGGCGCCAGGTACAGCAGGTCCAGTTCGCCGTTCAGGAACGCGGCCTCCACGGCGCGGCGCTGCCCGGCGTCCTGCGTCGAGTTGAGGAACCCGGCGCGCACCCCGAGCTCGGTCAGCGCGTCCACCTGGTCCTGCATCAGCGCGATCAGCGGCGAGACGACGATGCCCACGCCGTCGCGGACCAGCGACGGAACCTGGTAGCACAACGACTTCCCGCCACCGGTCGGCATCAGCACCAACGCGTCACCGCCGCCGACGACGTGCTCGACGATGTCCTGCTGCGGGCCCCGGAACGAGTCGTAGCCGAAGACGCGGTGCAGCACCTCCAGCGCGTCGGGCGCGGCAGGTTCGGCGACGGGACTGCTCTGCGCGGAAGTCACCGGGCGATTCTACGGAGCCGCCACGACACCGGTCCGGCCCATCGCGCCTCGGTGTGTCGGCCCGGGCCGCGCCTCGGTGTGTCGGCCCGGGCCGCGCCTCGGTGTGTCGGCCCGGGCCGCGCCTCGCGCACCGCGGACCGGGCCACCGAAGTCGATCAGCGGGCGAAGTCGGGAAGCCGCTCCGCCACCCGCTCCGGGCTCGGCATCTCGGCGATCTCCGCGGCCACCCGGCGAGCGACGCGGCGGTGCGGCGAATCGCCCAGCAGCGCCGCGGCCGCGGTCCGCACCGACTCGGCGGTGACCTCCGCGCCGAGCAGCTGCTCACCACCACCCGCGGTGGTGATCGTCTCGGCGTTGCCGAACTGGTCGGCGCCCTGCGGCAGAAACAGCTGCGGCAACCCGGCCCCGAGCGCGGCCAGCGTCGTTCCGCTGCCGCCGTGGTGCACCACCAGGTCCACGTGCTCCAGCAGCTCCGCCTGCGGCACCCACTCGTGCACCGAGACGTTCGGCGGGAGCTCGCCCAACGCCCCCGCCTGCACGCTCGGCCCCGCCGCGACCAGCACGTCCACCTCCAGCGCGGCCAGCCCGTCGACCGCGGACCGCAGCACCGCCGCGTCACCGAAACCGGTGCCCAGGGTCAGGTACACCAGCGGCCGCGACCGCTCCGCCACCGCCTCCGGCGGCAGTGCGCCGGACGGCGCGAACGGGACGGGACGCAGCGGGAAGCGCGCCACCGATTCGAGGAATTCCGCCGGTTGCAGCGAAGCCGGGAAGATGTCCAGGAACGGATTTCCCAAGGTGCGCAGGTCGCCCTCCGGAAGTTCGATACCGGCTTCCGCCGCCACCGAGCGCAGCGCAGGGTCGAAACCCGCGTAGTTCGCCGGGGACTGGCGCCCGAAACCGTGGCACACGCCGGGAATTCCCGCTTCCCGCGCGGCCAGCCCTGCACCGTGGTTGCCCGCTTCGTGCACCACCAGGTCGGGCTTGAACTCGGTAAGCACCGGACGCAGGTCGGCCAGGTAGCGGCGCGGCAGCTCGGCGCCGAACACGCGAGAGACCAGCCGCGACCATTCCTCGGAACCCGGCTGCGGACGGTTCGACGGCTCGACCCCGGCCGCGGCGAAACCGGCTCCGATCGGCACGCCCACCGCGGCGAAGCGCAGTCCGAGCTCCTCGATCGTGCCGCGGAACGGGTCGCCGGTGGCGAACAGGACGTCGTGGCCGTGCGCACGCGCGGCCCGCGCCAGCGGGATCAGCGGATACAGGTGGCCGTGGCCGGAAAGGCTGGAGAAGACGATTCGCACGTGCTCGACGGTAATCGTCGGACACCGGTTCTCGCCGGTGGATTTCTACCGCGCACGCCGCGATATGGGCGATTTCCCCCGAAAACGACCGATCGGCTCGATTCGAGCCGGGGTGACCGCAGCCCTCCTGCCGCGATCACCCGGCCCCCAGTTGATGTTCTTCAGCGCGGGACCGCCCGCGCGCTCAGGTCGCGGTTCCGGATTCCCGCGACGGGAGGTGCACCAGGATCAGGCCGATCGCGGCGATGATCAAGTTCTGCAGCGCGGCCTGCAACCCGTTCCACTTCTCGGACTGCCACATCATGAACCACTCACCACCGATCACGATGAAACCGCCGCCGAACAGCAGCACCTCCAGCAGCCAGCCCGCCGACGCCAGCCGGCGCGCGAGCTCCGCGCGCCGCGCATCCGCGTGCGACCGGAGCCACATGACGAGTGCGGCGACGAGCACCACCGTGATCAGCACTTCCCAGCCGATGACCACGAGGTACGCGGTCGTCGACAAACCGGGATGCGTGATCGACCGCCACATCGTGTCCGGTGAATTGAACGTCGTGTCCATTGCGAACACGTGCTGCACGAACGCCGCGTTCGTCCCGAAATCCGTGATGTTCCCGAAGGCGACCAGCCCCATCTGCGCAGCGGTGATGGCGACCAACACCGTGATCACCGCGCGCAGACTCCCCAACGTTGCCAGAAGACGCATGCGGCGGACTGTACGCAAGCGGCGGTGTCGAGACCGCTTGCGTGCCGCATTCGCAATAATCCGGATCAGAGCACGACACCACGACGGCACCAGGGAAGGAGTCCCATGCGGGTGTGCCTCGTCTCGCACCGCCTGGGCGGATTCGACGGCGTGAGCATCGAGGCCGCCAAGTGGGCGGCCGGGTTCCGCGCGCTCGGCCACCAGGTCACCCGGGCCGCCGGCCACTTCGTCGACCGGGAACCCGGCGACGTCGAGGTGACCGGCATGTGGGCGGACCGCCCCGGTGGTGATCCACCGCCGGTGGACCACGCGACGATCCGACGCCTCTGCGCCGAGCACGACCTGCTGGTGCTGGACAACGCCGGATCGCTGTGGAGCGCCCCGGACGCCTCCACCGCATGGGAGCGGCACGCGCTGGACACCGGGACACCGGTGCTGCTGCGCCACCACGACCCCGCCTGGCAGGGCACCCCGCTGCGCGTCGTGCACGGAGACGCGGTGCCGCTGCACCACCCCGCGCACCTGCACGTGCTGATCAACGAGCGCACCGCGGGCGAGTTCGCCGCCCGCTGGCCCGAACTGCGGCGGACGGGCGCGCTGCGCGTCGTGCACAACCGGGTGCACGTCGACCGGCTCACCGGCGGCGACCGCGACCGCACCCGAACCCGGCTCGGCGTGGCACCGGACGAGGTGCTCATGCTGCACCCGGCGCGGGCCGAAGGCGCGAACAAGAACATCCCCGGCGCGGTCCGGATCGCCGCCGAGCTGCGGGAACGGCTCGGCCGGCCGGTGCGCTACTGGCTCACCGACGACGCGCCCGCGCCCGCCGGACCGGTGGCGGAGGCGCTGGCCACCGCGCCCGCACCGCTGCGCGGGCACGTCGCCGAGCAGGCCGACATGTACGCCGCCGCCGACCTGGTGCTGCTGCCCTCCACCTGGGAGGGCTGGGGACTGCCGGTCGCCGAGGCCGCCGCCGCCCGACGGCTCGTCGTGGCCGGTCCCTACCCGGTGCTCGACGAGCTCCGCGCCCTCGGCCTGCACGTCCCCGGGCCGGACGCGGTGGGCGAGGTCGCGGCGCTGCTGCGCGACCCCGACTCGGCCGCCGAGCTGCTCACCGCGAACCACCGCGCCGTGCGCGAGCACCTCGACGCGGCGGTACTGCCCGCGGTGCTGGCCGAACTCGCCGACCTCGCCCGGCACCGCTGATCGACGGCCGCAGCCGAGGAGCCCCGCCGCACATGCCCGAGATCTTCGTCGTGCACCGCCGCGACCCGCACAACATCGGCGACATGGCCTGTCCGCCGTCCGACCACGTCGAGCACTTCCCGTGGCTGTCGGACGCCACCACCATCGACATCGAGCACGACGTCCCGCGCTACGCGGACCGGTTGCGCCACGCCCACGTCATCTACGGCGGTGGCGGGCTCCTCGGCACCGGGTTCTTCGACCGGCAGCTCGACCACCTGCTGTCGCTGCGCCCGCCGAAGCTCGTCGTCTGGGGAGCCGGGCACAACAACAACGAGCGGCACTCGATCGAGGAGCTCCAGGTCCTGGACCGGTTCGACCTGGTCGGGCTGCGCGACCGCCCGGGCCCCGGGGGCCGCGAGTGGGTGCCGTGCACGAGCGCCCTGCTGCCGGAACTCGACGATCCGGGCGAACCTCGCCACGACGTCGTCGCCTACCGGCACCGCGACCGGAAGCTGCCGTTCCCCGCCGACCTCGCCGAGTTCCCGATGCTCACCAACGGGCACCACGACCTCGGCGAGACGCTGGACTTCCTCGCGTCCGGCGAGGTGGTGGTGACGAACTCGTACCACGGCGCCTACTGGGCGACCTTGCTGGGACGGCGCGTCGTGGTCGTCGACCCGTTCGCGTCGAAGTTCCACGGGTTCCGCCACCGCGTGCCCGTGGTCGACGGCCGCGACTGGCGCACCGCGCTCGCCGACACCCGCACCTACCCGGACGCGCTGCGGGAGTGCCGGGCGGCGGTGCTCGGCTTCGGCGACCGGGTGCGGGAGCTGTTCGGCCGCTGATCGCCGCGCCGCGGCCCCGCGGTCAGGTGCAGGGCGGCGAGTACGGGGTCTGCGGAATGGTCTGCTCCCACTGCGCGCGCGGCAGCACCCCGCGGGTGGTGGCGCAGATCCGGTCGATCGCGTACTGCTCGTCCAAGTCCCACAGCTGCGCGGTGTTGTCGCCGCTGGACGTGGCGAAGGTGCGGCCGTCCGGGCTGAACGACACCGTGTTCACCGCGGCCTGGTGCTCGGCGACGCTGTTGCCGATCGGCGACGGCCGCTGCGGGTCCGACACGTCCCACAACCGGACGGTGCGGTCTTCGCCCGCGGTGGCCAGCGTCTCGCCGTCCGGGCTGAACACCGCGGTCTTGACGATCTGGGTGTGCCCGATCAGCGGGTTCGCCCGCAGCCGGGGCGCGGCCGGGTCCGAGACGTCCCACAGCCGGACCGCCTTGTCCTGGCCCGCGGTGGCGATCGTGTTCCCGTCCGGGCTGAAGCTCGCCGTGTAGGTCTCCGTGTCGCCCGTGTCCAGCGGTTTCCCCACCAGCTTCGCGTGCGCGCGGTCGGAGACGTCCCACATCCGGACGGTGCCGTCGCTGCTCGCCGTCGCCAGCAGGCGGCCGTCCGGGCTGAAGTTCGCCTCGTTGATGTAGCCGCGGTGGCCGGTCAGCGGCCCGCCCACCCGCACCGGGTTCTCGGGATCGGCGACGTTCCACAACTGCACGCTGTGGTCGTCGTCGCAGGTCACCAACGTCCGCCCGTCCGGGCTGAACTCCACCTCGCCCGCGTAGCGGGTGTTGACCTTGAACGACCGCCCGAGCGGTTTCGGCGCCGACCGGTCCCGCATGTCCCACAACCGCACCGTGCCGGAGCCCCCGCCGGTGGCCAGGATGCGCCCGTCCGGTCTGAACGCCGCCGCGTACACCGACCCGACCGGGCCGTCGTAGACCTCCAGCGGACCGGCCACCTGGCGCGGCACCCGGGTGGAGACGTCCCACACCCGCATCGTGTGGTCGTCGCCCGCGGTGATCAACGTTCGCCCGTCCGGGCTGAACAGCGCGGTGTTCACGCGCGCGGTGTGCCCGGACAGGATCCGTTCCGGCAGCGACCACAGCCGCACCGTGCCGTCGTCCGCTCCGGTCGCCAGGGTGGCGCCGTCCGGGCTGAACCCGACCGCGAACACGGTGCTGCTGCCCGAGCTGAGGCTCTGCCCCAGCCGGGTCGCGTTCGCCGGGTCGGTCACGTTCCACAGCAGCGCCGAGCTGTCCGCGCTGCCCGAGGCCAGCGTGCGGCCATCGGGGCTGAACTTCACCGACCACACCGGGGCGTTGTGCCCGATGAGCGCGGGTCCGAGCTGCTCGGCGCGGGCCGGGTCGTGCACGTCCCACAGCCGGATCGTCTTGTCCGAGCTGCCGGAGGCGAGCGTCCGGCCGTCCGGGCTGAACGCCACCGTGTGCATGCCCCCGGTGTGCCCGGTCAGCGGCTGCCCCAGCGGCGTCGGGCGGGCCGGGTCCGCCACGTTCCACAGCCGGACGGTCCGGTCGTCGCCGCTGGTCGCCAGCGTGCGGCCGTCCGGGGTGAACGCCAGGGTGCGGACCTGCGCGAAGTGCCCGGTCAGCGGATCGCCCCACGGCACCGGCCGGGCGGGGTCGGTCACGTTCCACAGCCGGGCGGTCCGGTCCTCGTTGGCGGTGGCCAGCGTACGGCCGTCGGGGCTGAAGGCGAGCAGGTAGATGGTGCCGTCGGTGCCGCCGATCGGCGGGCCCAGCGACTCCGGCCGAGCCGGGTCGGACACGTCGTAGAGCCGCACCAGGTGGTCGTCGCCCGCCGCCGCGAGGGTACGGCCGTCGGGGCTGAACACGGCCGAGGTGACCCAGCTGCCGAACCCGGTCAGCGGCTTGCCCAGCTGCTTCGGGTGCATCCGGTCGGAGACGTCCCACAGCCGCACGGTCTCGTCGTAGCTGGCGGTGGCGAGCGTGCGCCCGTCCGGGCTGAACGTGGTCAGGTACACCGGCCCTTCGTGCCCGCGCACCGGCATGCTCAACGGCGAGTTCTGGGTGGACAGCAGCCGCGTGTACACGCCCTCGTCGTCCGGCCGCAGCCGCTCGGCCACCAGGTTCAGCTTGGCCGCGGCGGAGGGGTCTCCGGCCTGCAGCCGGTCGGCCTGCGCCAGCACCTGTCGGAACTCGGCGTCGTCCCGTTCCCGCACGGCGAGCACGGCCGCCACGGCGGCGACCGCGGCGAACACGCACACCGCGGCCGCCGTGCCGCGCCGGAACCACCCGGCCCGGCGCCGGTGCCGCATCGACGCGTGGAGGAACTCGTGGCTGATCGGCGCCAGTTCCGCCGAACCGACCTGGTCAGCCCAGTGCTGGGCCGTTTCCAGCCGCGCCCCGCGGTACAGCAGCGAAGGGTCCCGGTCCTCCTGCCGCCACGACTCGGCGTCCCGTTCCAGCCGCTGCCGGGCGAGGTTGCCCGCCCGGTCCTGGTCGATCCAGCTGCGCAGCCGGGGCCACGCGTACAGCAGGGCTTCGTGGCTGATCTCGGCCGAGTCGGCGTCCAAGGTGACCAGCCGCGCCGTGGTGAGCACGTTCAGCGCCCGTGCCGCGGCGTCGCGGTGTTCGGCGTGCTCGACGATCTCGGTGTAGGTGGCGCGCCTGCGGGTGTCCTGGGTGTCCTCGCCGACGTGCACCAGCCGCAGCAGCACCTGCCGCGCCGCGGCCTGCCCGCCTTCGGCGAGTTCCGCCCACGCGCGTTCCGCGGTGGCCGCCACCGCGCCCTGGATGCCGCCTGCCGCGCGGTAACCGGCGATGGTGAGCTTCCCCGACTGCCTGCGCTGCCAGGTGACCATCAGCGCGTGCGAGAGCAGCGGCAGCGCACCGGCGTCGTAGGCCCGCTGGGACGGTTTGCCGTACGCGCGGCCGACGCTGACCCCGAGGTCGCGCAGCAGCACGTCCACCAGGCCCGGTTCGATCTGCAGCCCGGTCGCCTTCGCCGGCCCGGTGATGGCCTTCCGCAGCTCGGCGACGGTCATCGCGCCCAGGACCATCTGCCGGTGCTGGAGCGCTTCGGCGAGTTCCGGGAAGTCCAGGCAGCGGGCGTAGAAGTCGGCCCGCAAGCCCAGCACCACCAGCCCCGGCGGGGTGCCGCCCGCGAATCCCGTCGTGCAGCAGGCGTTGAGCACCTGGACGAACAGCGCTCGCGCGCGCTCGTCCCGGCACATCGTGAACGCCTCCTCGAACTGGTCCACCACCAGCACCAGCCGCGCTTCGTCGCCGGCGGCGCGGCGCACGTGCGCGGCGACGGCGTCCCGGACCGACTCGGCGAAGCGGAACTCCGCTTCGGCATCCCGGTCCTCCGAGCCCGGGTCCTCCACGTCCTCGGCGCACCGGTCCGCTGCGCCCGGTGCGGCACCTCGGCGGTCGGCGGTGGCGAGGACCTCGTTGAGCTCGGGGATCAGCTCGGTGAGCGCGCGGAGCGGGTCCTCCCCCGGGGTGGTGGTGCGGACCGGCCACGTCGAGGAGCCCTGCTCGGCCAACGCCCCTCCGGTGAGCGCGGGGAGCAGGCCGGCGCCCAGCAGCGAGGACTTCCCGGCACCGGAGGCACCGACCAGCATCGTGATGCCGCCTTCGTCGGCAGCGGCGGCGAGGCGTTCCACCAGCGTGGTCGTCGCGCGCTCCCGCCCGAAGAACCAACCGGACTCCTCCTGCCCGAACGCGGCCAGCCCGCGGTAGGGGCACAGCCCTCCGTCGACGGGAGGGGTCTCGGCGGCATCGCTCTCCTCCGCGGCGGGTGCCGGGTCGGGAGCGCTCAGCGGGCTGGTGAGCGCTTCTTCCCAACGGGCCCGCCAGGCCGACAGGTCGTACAGTCCTTCCACCGGAGGTTGCGGTTGGTGCTTGCGGGCCTCGCCGATGAGGATTTCGAGCACCACGGAGAGCGCGGCGAACCGGGCGGGCACGTTGCGCCCGCGCCGCCAGTCGCTGATCCGCTGAGCGGTGGACCGGATCGGCCTGCCGCGCTCGTCGAGCCGCCGGGCCCGCTCCACGGCGTCGGCCACCCGCTTCAGCGGAGGGTCGCCCGCGGTCACGTACAGCAGCGCGAACCGTTCCGCGAACAGCGCCCGCACGCCGGTGCCCGTCGCCGAAGCCCCCGCTTTCCGGTCCGTCATCCCCGTCCTCCTCCGGTCCGGATCCGGACCGGAAAATCCGGTACCCGCCGTTGAGCAGGTACTTCACCACGCTCCGGACGCGGGCCAGCACACATCCACGCCGTCTCCTGCCATGCTCTGACACGGGCTGCGCCGAACGGGCCACGGACGGTCGATGCGCGCGAACCGACCGAACGGTCCGGACAGCAGCCGAGTGGCGGTAGGTGTGCCGCTGAGGTGACTGGGGGTTTCGTCAGCGGCACACCGCACCACCTGGCTTCCGCCGGCAGCAAGCGGAATCCGGTCCGTCACACCGCACCGGAATCGAGAACCACCGAGCGATCACGAGAGTACGCGGAAACACCCCGACCACTCATGGTGGTCGGGGAAATCCGCGTCTTCGTGATGTCCTGAGCACGGCTCCGCCGGGCGTCCGGTGCGAATGGGCTCGGTCCGCTCCACGGGGAATCGGGTACCCGGTCGAGCCGTTGCCGGGCTGCCGGGTGTGGAGGTGGCGCGCCGGCCGGGAACGCCCTCGGGGCGGTCGGATCGCGGGCGTTCGCCGCCGCGGGGACCTCGAAGCTTCCGGCGCGACGCCGTCAGCCGGGTCCCTGCGGGCGGGGCCCGCCGGGTGGTGGCGGGTCGCCGTCGTGCTGTGGTGCCCCCGGTCGGGATCGAACCGACACTCGGACGGTGTCACATCGCGTTGACCTGGGCGGACGTGTGTTTCCCGACGTGCCCGTTCAGTGTTACTCGGGCTCCCCTGGGTTGCCCCTAGCATCCGCTGGCGGTCGTACGTAACCCGTGGGTATTTCGTGGGGCGCGAAGATCATCGGGGGCACTCGGCGGACGCGAAAAACGGCTCCGGTGCCGAAGCACGGGAGCCGTTCCATCACCTTGCGCCTCACCCCTGAGCCGCACCCTCGCGTCGCCGCGAAGTCATCGCGAGATCAGTGTCCCTCATCCGACGATTAGTTACTAGCGGTCACCGCGGTTCGACCATCGAGCTCGGCACCCAGTGAGTCACCGTCATCCCCGGCCCGTCGTCGCGGCGGAGGGTGTAGCGGACGAGGGCGATCCACCGCCCCGCGGTGTCGCGGCCCCAAGCGTGGAGGTCGCCGTCGGCTGGACGGGCTGTCCGCCAGCCGTCGGGGTGGGCCTCGGGGCCGCTGCCGAACAGCGCGGGGAGGTCGACCGTCACCGGGCGGGGTGGGTGGATGCGTCGGTCGCCGCCTGGCTGCTGCGGTGGATGCGCCTGCACGTTATCGAACACGTGAGCTAGTATGTTGTTGCGGTCGCAAGATCGCACCGTCGCGTGCGCCACCGCACCCGAGGTGGACACGCGAAAGAGCCCCCCGTTCGACCCTGCGCGGGGAAGGCGCGAGGTCGACACCGGGGGCTCAGTCTGTGCGGGGTCAATCCGTGGAGTGCTGGGACGGTGGGGCGCCGACACCGGAGTGCGGCGCGACCGGGCGGACAACGCCGGCGAAGTAGGTCCGCATCGACGCGACCCACGCCGCACCGATGGCCAGCAGGTACGCCTGCCAGTGAGCACCGGGCACGACGGCGACGGTGGACACGGCGCCGACGATCGCAGACAAGGCTGCCGTGATCGCGGACTTCAGCTCGACGCGGGCGGCGGAGTGCGTGACCGACTCCGTGAGCCACGGGACGAGAAGTCCCACGGCACCGGAGATGAGCAGGGCGGTCAGCTCGATGTCGCTCATGCCGCGGCCCCCTGTCCGAGTCGCTCGGCGATCTGGTCGACGATCGCGTCCGCCTGCGCCTGGTTGTCGTCTCCGAGGGCGGTGGTGACCGCGTCCCGGACGACGGGGCCGACGAGATCGACGAGCGCCGGTCGCAGCGCGTCGGCGACCGCGGCCGGATCGAGCCCTTGCTGCTGGGCAAGTGCGGCGCGGATCGCGACGACGTGCCCCAAGGTCTGGTTGTCCCAGCTCCCGGAGTCGAACCAGAGGTCGGCGCCGGTGGTCAGGTTCTTGTCGCCAGGGATCTTCGACTGCCGGCGGCCGAGCACGGCGTTGTAGAGCTCGTTGAGGCGGTAGTCGGTCCACGCCATGTAGTCGCGGACGCTGAGCGACTTGTTGTAGCGGGTGGTGAACGTGTCGTCGAAGGCCATGCTCTCGATCCCTCCTGGAGAAGCCGGTGCGGCTGGTGCGCCGCCGAGCAGCGCGGCTAGCTGCTCGCGGGTGCCGCGGTACGCGTTCGCGTCGACCGGGGTGTGCCCGGCGACGGTGGCCGAGCTGGTGAACTGCAGGACCGCGACGTCGAGCCCGCCGTAGCCGTTCCAGTAGCTCGCGGGGACGCGGCCGTAGATGCCGGACGCGGTGCCGCCCCGGTTGTCCGGGTAACGGGAGAACCACAGCGGCGGGAGTCCGGCCAGCGACGGGGAACCGATCTGCTGCCAGTACCAGCGGGGCAGGTACAGCAGCGGGGTTCGGTACCCGGCGGCGTTCAGGCGTGCGTTGAGGTCGCGGGTGAGTGCGGCGTTCCCACTGCCGTCCTCGACGTCGAGGATCACCGGCACGTCACGGGGCACCACGCGCTGGATGTGCGCGACCTGAGCGGCGGCCGACGCCGTCGACCGCTGGTAGTGGTAGGCCGCGACCAGCAACCCGGCGGAGCGGGCGTTCGCGAGGTTCGCGCTGAACCGCTTGTCGACGAACGAACTGCCCTCGGTCGCCTTCAGGAACGCGAAGTCGAACCCTTCGGCCCGCGTGCGGCTGAGGTCGAACACGCCTTGGTGGTGCGAGATGTCGATGCCCCAGATCATGGGTCCTCCGTGGGGATGGGCAGCAGTCCGCTGTCGTCGGGCGGGGCGGTTCCGCAGGTGTTGCCGACGTCCTCGGTGACGCCGTCGGTGTAGGTGACCAGCAGGCGACAGGACTCGACGCGGGCCGAGGAGATGCCGCGGCCCGGTTCGCCGCGGGGGCCGACCTCGCCCCGTGGCCCCGGCGCTGGCGGATTCGCTTGCAGGTACCGCTGCACCGCGGCGTCGATCTCGGCGTCCGTCGGCGGGCGGCCGTTCTTCCCGTCAACCCCGTTCTGCCCCGCGGCACCCGGCGCCGGCGGGTTCACCGCGATGTACTCGCTCACCGCGGCGCGGATCTCCCCCGCCGTCGGTGCGCGGCCAGGCTGCGGCGGGTTCGCGCTGAGATACCCGGCGACAGCGGCCGTGACCTGGTCGAGCGTTGGACGGCCACCCGCGGGCGGGTTGGCGCGGAGGTACGTCTCCACCGCCTGCTCGATGGCTGCGGAGGAAGGCGCGGCCACGTTCGGGGGCGTGTCGCGCACCTCCTCCGCCGCCCTGCACCCCTCCCCCGCCCTGGCGCGCACAGTGGGGTCCTGCGCACACAGGTCAGCGAGCGGATCAGCGACCCGGCGGGCGTCCTGGGCCGCGGCGGCGGCCTGCTGCTCGGCGACGCTCTTCCGCCCCGCCTGCTCGTTCGCGTCGGCCCTAGTGATGATCTGCGACACCAGCAGGTAGGCGACCGCGATCCCGAGGAGGGCGACCGCGAGGCGTTCGATGCGGATCCATCTGCTCATCCGCCTGCTCATCCGCCACCCCCGGAGTTCCGCAGTGCAGCAGCGGCCATGTCCTCAGCCTTGCGGCGTTCCTCGCGCTCAATGTCGAGTTTCAGCTGGAGGTCGTCGAGCTGTCGGCGCAGGGCGGCAACATCAGCGCGGAGCTCGCTCAGCTCGGCGTCGTGGGCGTCATTCACCCGCTTCAGCTCGGCGGTGTGCCGCTCCTCGCTGGAGGACTCGCGGCGCAGCAGCAGTACGACGAGCCACACCGCTACCCCACCGATCCCGAGCTGCGGGGCGGACTGCAGCGCGGCAGTGAGAACCGCATCCACGCACACCCCCAGGTCGTCAGCCCTCGGTGTCCGACTCGGGCTCTTCGGGTTCGGTCGGCTCCGGTTCTTCGGTGTCGTCGCCGGAGCCCGGCATCTCCGTCGCCGGTGGGTCCTCCGGGGTGACGAGGTTTCCGTTCTCGTCGACTAGGCCACCGGCCTCGGAATCCCACGACGCGGGCGGTGCCCAGCCGGTGTTGTTGCCGACGCCGGGAGGGATCGGCAGACCGCCCCACCAGCCGAAGGTGCTGCTCGTCATGACTCGACTCCCCAGATGATCGGATAGGCGCGGAACCAGCCGGATCCGGCGGTGCGCTGAAGCTGAACCTCGATCGGCACCGGCGTCATGTGCGTACCGGGCCATGGCATCGGGCCAAAGGTGACGGTGGCGGCGTTGTAGATGGTGGTGCCCACGGCGGTCACCGTGACCGGGTCGCCGATGACGGTCCCGCCGACGAGGAGCCGGACCTGCCCGGCGGTGCCGGACGTTTCCGACCCGGCGTAGACGATCACGGCAATCTTCGGATGCTGCTTGTAGACGGCCTGCACCCACTTCGTCTGCCAGGTGGCCAGTTGCGTGCCCAGCCAGTCCGGCACATAGCCGGGGGTCATGGGGCTCGACAGGTACGGGCGAGCGAGGCCGGTGCCCGAGACACTGTCGCCTGCGATGAGGACGTTGCCGGAAGCGTCCTTGATGGTGGCCAGTGACGGGGATCCGCGGCGTTCGAGCTCGGCGACGCGACGTTTCAGGCGGTCGAGCTCGTCGAGGAGGTCGCCACCGGGGCGCGGGATCGGGGGCATCAGACCTCCTGCATGGTGGTGGTGAGCGTGAGGTCGAGGAGCCCTTGCCGGTAGGACACCGCGGTGATCCGGCTGGTGAGCGCGCCGTCGACCATCGGGTGCCCGGAGACGTCGAACCGGCCCCAGTCCCCCAGCCGCCAGGTTCCGAGTCGCGGTTCGAGTGCGGGGTCGACGGTGGCCGACCAGCTGACGAGCGGCCGCTTGTGCGCGGCGAGGTGCGCGGCGGCGTAGCTGTTGAGCTGGGTTCGGTTGGAGTTGGACGAGTGCTCGCTGTTGACGTCCTCCAGCGGCGGCCAGCCGAGGTCGACGAGCTCGTTGGTGTACGCCGTGCCGAAGATCTTGGCGTTCTCCTGCCCGTCGCCGGGTACGGCGACGTAGGAGGTCATCGACGAGCCGTCGATGTCCATCTCCAGTTCCCGCAGGGATGTGCCGTAGTCCCAGGTGATCGGCCGCTTCTTGTCCCCAAGTCGGGGTTCGCCGATGCGGACCTGCCAACGGATCCGCTCGTCAGCGTCGGTGCGCACGAGGATCGGGTCGAAGGCGAAGTCCGGTCCGTCGATGACCTCGCTCAACTGCGTCAGCGCTTCGCCAGCGGACTTGTAGTCGTAGCCGTTGTAGGTGCGCTCGTGCTCGCCTTCGAGGGTGATCGGCAGGTAGTCCAGCGGCAGTGCCCGCCCGTACTCGGCGGTGGACTGCTGGACGATGCCCTGCGCGATACCCGCGAGCGAGCGGCCGGTGAAGCGCACCGTGGCCGAGGCAGCGGCCGGATCAACGGCGCCGTAGACCATGAGCCGACGGCGGTTGAACAGCCCGAGCAGTCCGGTCGCGCCGAACTGCACGCTCGCGACTCCCGGCTTCGCGGTGACGATCGGCCCGGCCCAGCAGACGTAGTTGCCCCACAGGATCGCGAGCCCGAACCGCCACAGCCCGGTGCTGATGCCACGGAGCATGGAAGCGGACGACAGGTCCGACCAGGCACCCCGCCCGGTGATGTCGATGGGGCAGGTGACCTGTGCGCTCTCCCGGTCGTTGAGCGAGCGATCCCAGGAGATGTCCGACCAGCCGAGCTCGGCGAGCACCGTCCCCGAGCGGATGTCGAACACCCGAACCTCGTACTCCGGGGTCATGGCAGCTCGATCGTTCCGGTGATCACGAGGTTGCCGCCCTCGGGGTAGCCACCCGGAACGAGCGGGACGCCGGTCCCAGCAGTCCCGGCGGTCTGGGCGATGCGGTAGTACTCCACGCGGCAATCACCCTGGCCGAACGGGAACATCGGCGACACCTTCGACGAGTTCTCCCACACGATGGCCTGCCCGACGTAGTTCCCGCGCCCATTGGTCGGACTCACGGTTCCGGGCACGTACAGGCTGGCCATGATCTTCTGGTGTACGGCACCGTTCACGAGCCCGCTGGGCAGGTAGGTGACGATGTTCCCCGGCGGGCTGTAGAAGCCACTCGCTCCCCAGGTGAACAGGGCGCGGATCGTCAACATCTTGCCGAGCAACTGGTACTTGGCGTTCACCGATCCGCCGGTGCCGAGGGTGACCTGCGCGCCGCCGTTGTCCGCGTACAGCTTGGCGTCCCAGGTTTTCCAGCCCTGCGCGGAGCCGATCTGGTACCAGGCGTTGTCGAAGCCGACTTCGACCGATCGGGATGACAGCTTCACGCGCATGTCTCCGTTGCCGGAGGGTGCGCGGTCGTTGTCGTTGTAGGCGAGGCGGACTCCGCCCGCGGCGCGGGTGAAGTACCGGCGGTCGGTGATCGCGGTTTGCGCGATGCTGGTTACGGCACGCGTCACGTAGACCTCGGCCAACACCAGGCACTTGATGCCGGTCAACGACGGCACCGCCGGGGTCGCCGACGGGGTGCCGGTGACCACCCGGACCTGGAACAGGCTGTTCGCGCTGGTTTCCAGGTCTTCGACGACCTCGGCGATCACGAGGTCGATCCGGTCGTTCGTCTGGTGGGCGGCGGCGATGTCCAGCAGCGGGATCGTCGGCAGGGTGCACAGGTAGGCGTGCTGGTCGGCGACGGGGATGATGCATTGCCCGGCGATGAGCTGGACCTGCATCGAGGCCGGGGACGTCGCGGCCACCCCGAGCCCGGAGTTGTACTGGTCGCCGCCAGGCATCACCCCGCCCTCGGGCTGGACCATGTAGCCGGAGTAGCCGCGGCCTGCGAGCACGGCCGCGCCGGCGCGCATGTGGATGGCCTGCAACCGGTCATCGACGAAGTACGGCGGGAAGCCGGTAGCCGTGTTGGCCACGGAGTCCTCCTAGTAGTAGGCGGGGCGCCACTCCACGAGGAGCGAGGCGCGGGAATCGATCCCCTGGGCGGACAGGGAGAAGCCGGCGGTTCCGCGGGCTGGAATCTCGGGCCACGGGCCGTCGCGGGCCAGCAGGTCCCGGCGCCGTGCCGTGCCACCGAGCAGCACCTCACGGCCGGGATAGCCGCGCTGCGGGAACACGTCCGCGTTGATGACCAGGAGTTCGTTCGCGGCGAGCGTCCCCGAGTAGGTCAGGACGGAACCGGTCTCGACGTGCACCACGGTCGGCCTGGTCAGCGGCCCGGTGAGCGTGAACAGCGGGGACACCGGCGCGGTGCCGGGGTTGAGCGCACGGGCGATCCCGGTCGAGCCGGGAGTGCCTGCGTCGATCCCCGGCGAAGAGGAGTCGATGCCGGGTGCGGAGGAGTCGATGCCGCCGGTGCCGGGGGTGGCCATGCCGGTGCTCGCCGAAGACCAGGCCCCGTACCTGCGGGCGTCGGGGGCGAGAAGCTGCACGGAGATGGTGTCCGAGTAGCCGGTCCGCGGGGTCGGCAGAATCTCACCGTCGAGCCGCACAGCCGCGGTCTTTGGCGTGGTGAGTTCGTCGACTCGCAGCTCGTAGAAGGTAGACAGGTCGGCGCACCATCCCGCGTACCGCTCGCGGGCGTAGGCCAGCTGGACCTCGTCCGGGGCGGTGACCACCGTTTCCAGCGTGATCACGCGCCCCGCACGATGAGCCGGACCGGCGAACACCCCGTCCCCGGAGGGCCGGTCGGAGGTCTCCGAGCGGATGCCCGGTGTCCCCCACCAGCCCTCCAGGTTGGTCCAGATCCATTCGCAGCCGAACTCGTCGAGCTCCTGCTGCCCTCGGTAGCCCATGCTGATGCCGTCGAGGTGGATGCGCGGTCCGCGGATCGCCACGGCTCACCCCCTGGTCCGGATCGTGAGCCGGTGGCGCCGCTCGATCTCGGCGGCCACCGACTCGGGGCGGTGCGCCTGGTTGATGGTGTACGAGTAGCTGTCCCCGCCGCGCTGCCCGAGGGCGGCGTCCCGGAGAAGCCGCCACTGGTCCTGCGTGAGAACCGCCTCCGGTTGCCCGGTGGCGTTGTAGACCTGCCCGGTTCC
This sequence comes from Saccharopolyspora sp. 6V, assembly GCF_020176785.1. Lineage (NCBI taxonomy): Bacteria > Bacillati > Actinomycetota > Actinomycetes > Pseudonocardiales > Pseudonocardiaceae > Saccharopolyspora > Saccharopolyspora sp. 6V. The sequence goes on from NZ_JAIUKB010000025.1 coordinate 29,862, forward strand.
TGGCATGAGCCAGCCGCCGGAGTCGTACCCGACGCCCCGATAGGCGCCCTGGAGGGAGCCGTAGCGGCCGATGGCGTAGCGGATGCTGGCGACGATGTTGGCCAGCGGGTCCCACACGTCGTTCGGCAGTGACGGATCCCGGTTCGCCGCGAAGGTGGGGTCGATGACCTGCATCAACCCCTTCGACGGGGTGCCCTTCGCCGCGTTGGAGTCCCACAGGTTGATCGCCCGCGGGTTGCCTCCGGACTCGGTGCGCATCTGCATGAGCACCAGGTCGGCGAGTGAGGCGGGCTGGCCGGTCATGGCGAGTGCACGGAGCACAGTGGGCCGCCACGACTCGACGTCACCCGAGACGCCCATCGGCATGATGTTCTGCACGGACCACTGGGCGACGCCCTCTGCGGCCTGGCGGATCATCTCGCCCATCGCGTGAGCGACGTTGTTTCCGCCGAACCTGCCGGGGATTTCGCCGAGCATCCGGTACGTGGCCCCGAGTTGTTCGCGGACGAACGCGCCGATGTCGAACATCCCCGCGCCGGAGAACGCTCGGGCGAGGCCGAGGTCCCGGAGGAACGAGGCGTGGACGTGGTCGAAGTGGTTCGCCGTGATGCTGCCGCGGTCCTCCATCCCTTCCCATCCGTCGCCCTCGTTGATCTGCTGCTTCCAGATCAGGTACTTCACGGCGAGGCGTTCGGCATGGCCGACGAGGTGCGATGCGATCCGGTCGCCCAAGGGCTGGTTGGACATCGTCATGAAGTCCAGCGCGTGGCCGCTCGGGTGGTCGCTCGCATTCGGCCGACCGCCGACACCTCCGATGCCGCCGGGAAGCCGACCGAACAGCCGCTCGATCTCCGCACCTGCGGATGCGACGTGCGGAACGACGCCCCCGTAGGCCATGTGCAGCGGCATCCCGTCGAGCGGGATCTGCCGCATCAACGCCTGACGCGGCCCCGAGTCAGCCCCGGTGCCCAGGCGGGCGTCCGGGCCGATGATTCCGGCGCGGGCCATGTCGTGCAGCCGCGACACCGCTGCCGGGCCGCCGAGGTTGTCGACGGCTCGCGTGGAAAAAACGACCTCGTTCGGCATGAGCATCGCCGGCACCGAGTCCCTGCCGGGAACACCGCCGGTGACCCGGCCGCCGGCAGCGAACGGGATCGGCACCATGCCCAGCGGGCGGCCGAGGGCGAAATGCCGGTCGATGACGTTCCATGCACCGATCAGCCCCGCGTTGAGCGGGAACTGGATCGCCCACCGAACCGGGTCCGCGGTGTAGGCGCCGATGCGGCCCCACGCGTCCCGGATCCAGATCGCGGTGTTGTCGAACGCCTGGCCCGTCTGCCGCAAACCGGACTGGATCCCGGCCATCGCAGCGGCCTGCCCGGACTGCGACGTACGGGCCGCGGCCGTCATCGACTGCCACGACGCGCCGACCTGCTGCGCGGTGCGCCCCATCTCCCCCTGCAGCGGCGGGAGTGTGGCGTGCAGGGCGCGGATCGCCTGCACCGACAAGACCCCGGCGTGCTGCTGGAGCAGCTGCAGAGTCGGCACGGTGCGGGACGTGATCTCTCCTGCGAGGACCGCGAGCGCGCTCTGGATGAGCACGGCCGTGGAGTGCGTGAGCACACCGGTAGCCGTGGTGACGAAGTCGGACTGGGCCCCGTAGAGGGCGTACAGCTCGGTGACGGTCGTGACCTGCGCAGTGAGCGCTTGGAGGGTGGTGGTCAACGCCTGGGTGGCATCGTTCGCCGCAGTCGCGGACTCGGAGTTCAGCCCGCCGTTGGCCATGCCGAGCACGCCGCCGTCAGCGAGGGGCATCACGGTGTAGCCCATGCGTTCCGCCGCCTCGGCGAGGATCGCCTGCGAGCGCGGGGACCGGTCGAGGGGGATGAACGCCTCGTCCCCGACCATCCGGTCGCCGATCACCCTCCAGGTGTTCGGCGGGACGATCTGCGCGGTCGCACCCATCGGCGTGAGCGTCCCGCCCGAGGCCATCGGCGCGACGATGTTGCCGGTGGCGTTGCCGAGCGGGAGCGGGATGTTCGTGTCGCCGTGTCGCGCCAGCGGGTCGTACTGTGGCGTGACCAGCATCTTCACGACCCAGTCCGAGCTGGTGAGCTTGTCCAGCTCGGCGTGGAGCGTGCGGACCTGATCAGTTGCCTGCACCGCTCCGGGGGCGGTGATCGGCACGGACTTTCCGCTCGGCAGGATCGCGACAGCGTTGCCGAACCGGTCGGTCTCGATGCGGGCGCCAAGCGCGGCGAGGGCGCTGCGGTCCATGCTGCCGACCATTGTCAGCAGCTTCGGCGGGACGTTCTCCCCTGCCTGGACTGCGAGGTCGAACATGGCCCGGTTGACCGCGTCAATGCTGGCCTTGTCGGCGTCGGCGGAGTCCCGGTGCGCGAAGTTCGCCCGCGCCGCCTCGTCAGCCGCCTGGATGACCCGGTACATCTGGCCCTCGAGAGCCAGCTCGGCGTCCCGCGCTTCCAGTGATTTCGGCCCGTGCTCGGCGACCGCATCGTTCAGGGCGCGCTGTGCCTGCTCGACGCCGATCAACGACTGCCGGAACGCCAGATCGGCATCCGCGGACCCGAGCATGACGTCCCGCTGCTCCAAGATGCGGTCCGTGTGCGACTTCGTCGCGTCAGCGGCGAGGTCCTGCTGCAACTCCAGCTTGCCCACGGACACCGCGAGGCGCTGCTGCGCGCTGATGGCCTGCGGGGAGTTCGCGCCGAACCGTTGCACGGCCAACGCGTGGTCGTTCGTGGCCTGGGTGACGCGCTGCTGCGCCTGCTGCAACGGTGTGAGCGCCGCGAACTGCTGCCGCGCCGCGTCCTCCGCCTCCTGCATCGACGGCACGAAGGTGCCCTTGATGAGCTGGCCAGGGCCGCCGAACGCGTCCAGCCAGCCCCATCCGGCGAGGGTGTTCTGGTCGGCGACCTTCTTGCGGGTCTGCTCGGCGGCGAGCCCGCCCTGGAGGATCGCATCCGCCGCGTCCTCGGCGGAGGTCGTCATGCTCTCCATCGCCAGCGCGAACACGCCGACAGCGAGCCCGGCCACCGGAAGCGCCGACGCGAAACGCCCTGCGGTGGACAGGAACGCGCCCGTGCGCGAGGCGGCACGCTCCCCGCCGTCGGCGGCCCCTGCCATGCGTCCGGCGAACCCGCCGACAGCCTGACCGGCACGGTCCGCCCGCTCAGGCAGCGCGCCGAGGAAGGACACGACAGCGCCGATGCCGCGCCGGCCGTCGCTCGTGGCGACGGAGAGGGCCTGCATGCCACGAGAAAGGCCGACGATCGCCCCGCCTGCGATAAGGGCAGCCGCTGCGGCCTGCGTGATCAGCGGGTTCGCCTCGGCGAAGTTACCGATCATTTCGGCAACGGCTCCGACGATCTCCAGCACGACCTCGCCGAGCGGCGCGAGTGCGGTCGACAGGTCGATCACCGCGCCGAGCACCTGGCCGGCGGCTTCACCGAACGCGGCGAGGCGCTCGGACATCGCGGCGAAGAACTGGTCCAGCTCACCGCTGGCCCGCTTACCCTGGATGAACTCGTTGAACAGGTCAGTGGCGTACAGGGTCGCGTTGGCGAACCGCTCGGTCATCGGCAGCCCGGCGACGGTGATGCTGCGGAACGAGTCCGCGAGCTCCAAGCCCGACAGCCCGAACGCCTTCAGCATCCGGTTGTTGGCGTCGCCGATCGTGCGGAAATCGGCTTGCCACGGCCCCGAGGTCATCATCCGCGAGCCCTGCACGGCGAGATCTCCGAGCACGTCACCGGTGTCGGCGAGCACCTCGCTCACCATTGGTGACAGCACGAGCAGCCGATCGAGGGCGTCCTGGAACTGCGGGAGCGAGGACTCCTGGACGGACTGGCCGATGCGGCGCAGCTCCGGGTTGAACCGGGAGTGCAGGAACCGGGCGAACTCCTGCCCGGCAGGGCTGAGCTTGTCCATCGCCTCGGCGAGCTTGTCCGCCGAGGCAGCAGACCCGCCCATCGCGTCCGCGACCTGCTGCTGCGCCTGCGCCACGGCACGCGCCGAATCCTCCTGCGCCCACGCCGCATCACGCTGCGCCGACGCCAACGAGGTCTGCGCATCCGAGATGCGCTGCAACGCGGCCTGCTGCTGCTCGGCGGCACGCTCCTGTGCCTCGGCCACCTGCTGCTGGGCACGGCGAACGTCAGCGGCCCCGTCGATGCGGGACTGGCGCAGCGCATCCTCGGATGCCCTGACCTGGTCCAGCGACGACCGGAGCTGCCGCTGTGCAGCGACGACCTGCGAGTCCCCCTCAACCCCGGCACGGGCTGCCTCGGACGCCTCATCGCGGAGGTCCCCGTAGCGCTCCCGCACCTCGGCGAGGCGCTGCGCAGCCTGCCGCGCCCCGAGCTCGGCCTCAGCCAGATCTAGGCCGCCGCGGCCTCGCTCCTGCTCCTGCGCCAGCCGCTCCTGGGCGCGCAGCAGCGCGAGCTGCGCCGCCTCCTCGTCCAGTGCCGCACCGGAGAGAGCGAGGCGCATGTCCGAGATCCGCTCCGCCGCGTCGGCGCGGGCACGATTGAGCGCGGCCTGCGCGTCACGGGCGGACTGCTGGGCGCGAGTCAGCGCCACCTCGGCGTCCTGCGTGCGGCGAGCCGCCTGCACCTGCACCGAGGCGAGGTTCTCCCTCGCAGCCTCGACAGCACGAGCACCCTGAACCGCCGCCCGATCCGCATCCTCGCGGGCGCGGCCCAGCGCGAGGTCGGCCGCCTGGATTTGCTCGCCAGTGGTGATCGCGGTGCGGGCAGCCTGACGCTGGGCGTCATCGACGGCCCGCAGCGCGGTCCGACGGGCCGAACCGGCAGCGACCGATGAACCGGCGGACTTCGTCTCCTGCTCGCCCAGCGCGGTGACGGCATCGCCGATACCGGACAGCGACCCGACGAGCGCCGCGACACCCTGGCCCGCAGCACCGACCACGGCGGGAATCGCCGCAGCGCCGGCCGCTGCAGCGGGAATCGCAGCCCCGACAGCGCTGATCGCAGCTGACAAGGCGCTGACGATGACCGCAGCGCGGGAGGCATCGGACGTGTCGACCCGCACGCGGGCCGTGCGGCCGTCGACCGCCGAAGCAGCGTGATCCAGTGCCCGCAGCTGGGCTCGGGCTCCAGCGGTGTCGGCGTCCGCGTTCACCGTCACGGTTTCTCGGTGGGCCCCGAGTTCGCGCAGCTCCGCTCGGACCCGGGACGTGTTCCCCTCCACCTTGAGCTCGGCGGTGCGGTCGCGGGTGAGCTGGGCGAGCTCCCGCTGGGCTGCCGCCGCTTGCACTCGTGGCGCGAGATCCACTTCAAGGTCGCGCCACGTCGCAACCTCGTTGCGGATCTTCCGCTGTTGCCCTTGGAGGGACCCGATGACCTGCAAGAATGCGGTACCTGCCTGGTACTGCGGCATGGTCACCCCCTGGGTGGGCCGTCGGGCCAGAGCGCGGATTCGAGTTCGGCGAAGTACCGCTCCCGACGTGCCGCCTTGGCTCGGTCGGCAGCGGTTTCGGGGCGAGGAGCGCGGTCGAGCTTGGTGGGCGGCGCGCCTTTCCGGCGGCCCCGGTTGAGCTCGATCTCGGCGAGCATCGTGATCAAGTCACCGATGCGGTCAAGGCGCTGCGCGACGGCGCTGTAACCCTCCAGCGGGGGCGATCCGGGAGCGGTCTCCTCGTCGCCGACCAGCGAAGCGAGGAGCTCTGCACGGTCGTCGTCCTGCGCCAGCGCCGCCTTGTAGTGGCTGTCCTGCGGCAGGCGCTCGGCGAGGCGCTGAAGCTGTGGCCAGGGCCGGGATCCGCGGAACCAGTCCAGCAGATCCCAGCCCATGCTCACGGCGAGGTCGTACTCAACAGCGTCGCCGTATCGGTCGATCCATTCGGCGAGGTCGGCGAGGTGTCCGGCGCAGTCTCCGGCGCTTTTCCCGTGCGCAGGCCGAACGCGTCGAGGACGTCGACCAGGAGGCCGTCGAGGATGTCGCCGGGCTGATCCTCGGCGAGATCGAGGACGCGCTGGCCTGCCTCGGGGCCGAGGAGGGCGAGGGTCATGCCGTCGAGGTCGCCGGTCCGGGACGCGGCGTTGAGCGCGTTGATGCGCTTCTTGCTGGGGTAGTCGATCTGCAGGGTCTCGGTCTCCGAGACGGGGAGCTCGACCGGGTCGTGCCGGGCTTCGGTGACGCGCTGGTCCCAGCCCTTGAGCTGCTTCATGGTGGTCTCCGGGTGGTTGATCGGGTGCTACTTGTCGTCGGTCTTGGCGCTCGCCTCGGCCTTGGGTCCCTGTTTCGGCTCGGGCTTCGGTGCGGGACGCTGACGGGCCGTCTTCGCTTCGCGGTAGCCGAGGTTGCGCAGGTCGTTCGCCTCGCGGGGAGTCGACGCCTGCACGGTCACATCGGACTTGGACACGAACGTCTTGGGGTAGTCGGACATCACTGCTCCGATCTCGGGGGTTGCTGGAAGGCAGGGGGCCGGTCAACCACCCGGAACACCGGCCCCCGCCGTCAGGGATGGGTCACGGCGTGGGAGCCGGGAGGCCCATCTGCTCGGAGAGCTCGACGATTCCCGGGCCGCCCCACATCTCCCGCATCGAGTAGCCCAGCTCGTCGTCCACGTACGCGGTGAACGTGAGGCTGTAGCGAAGCTCCTGGCCCTTGGTCCAGGACTGCTCGGCGTACTCGGTGATCGAGACGCGGGGCAGGAACCGGGCGAAGTAGACCAGCTGGTCGCCGGCGCCGTCCTGGGCGAGCGCGAGCAGCCGGTAGAACCGAGTCTGCGGGGTCGACGAGCGGTTCAGCGAGATCTCGGAGGTCGTCTCGTCCTGCGTGATCGCGGACTCGTCGATGTTGTGGAACATCGACAGGGTCCGCATGTTCGTTTCCTGCGCGATCATCGTCAGGCCGGTGACGTCGGAGACGATGTCCCGACGGGTCGGCTCGCTGGAGCCGTGCGACCGGACGTCGGAGTTCTCGGTCTCCCGAGTCCAGTTCAGCCCCTCTTCCTCGGTGTGGTGCCCGAGCGGCCCCCACCCGGTCGGCGGGGTGATGAGCTGGCGAGTCGCCCCGGTGGTGATGGCCTCGATCGCCTCGCCATCCTCGGGGGCGGCGATGACGGTCGCATCCAGCGCCTTACGGATCAGCTTGGTGCGCCGAGGCGCGAACGTTGCAACGGACATTCTGAAATGCCCCTCTCTTGTAGGGGTTGAGGAATCAGCCCCCATCGGGGCCCTGGCACGGGTGGTTGGCCGCCGTCAGGGGCGGCGGAATTCGAGGCGGTACACCGCCATCACGAGCCGGAGATCAGGGTTCTCGTAGTCCCGCTGCGCCGGATCGGATTCGGTCGCGGCGTAGTCGACGAGCACCCCGCCGACCATCTCCCCCGAGGCGGCGAGGACAAGCTGCTGCGCCTCACGGGCCAGCCGCCACGACTCCCTGCGGGTGGCGGCGAGGATCGAGACCTCGATGCGGGCTCGGTCGGTGATCCCGTCGTCTCCGCCACCGACGCGCTCGACGACGATCAGCGGCGGAGCGATCTTCTCGGGGGTGGAGGTGACCGCAGCCGCGAGCGGGTTCAGCAGGTCGCAGGCGACGACCTCGGCGTCCGGCCACGGGGCGAGCAGCTCCATCACGCGCCCCCGGAGTTGAGGTAGTCCAGCGTGCGGGCCAGGACACGATGCCCGCGGTTGCCGCGTGCCCGTGCTCCTCGACGGCCGATCTCGATGACCGTGGAGTGCCGGGCGCTGGCGACGATGAACGCCGCCGCCCGGTCGCCCTTGAGGATGTCCCGGCCGACGTCGACCCGGATCTGCCGGGCGTAGTCGCCGGAGTCCCGCGGGGCGATGGAGCGGGCGAACTTCACCCCGTCCTGCGCTCGTCTTCGCAACGCGTTCCGGAGCTCGGCGGACTTGAGGTAGCGGGCCATGCCCGCCCGGTTCGGCTTGTAGGTGGCCATCAACCCGTCACCTCCTCCAACGACACCGCGACCCCCGGAGTCCATCCGGTGAACGGCGACGACCACCGCGCCGCTTTCCCGATCACATGGAACGTTCCCTCGCCCGGCACAGTGACCTTGTCCGTGGCCCTCAGATCCACGCCAGGCGGCGCGTAGAGGGTTGCAGGCGTTGTCACCGTCTCCCGACGGTCAGTCAGCTCACGGGACGTTTCAGGAGCGAAACCGCACCCGGCCACCTCGTGGACCGTCTCGTCGCCGATCGGATCGCCGAACCGGTCGACCCCGCCACCTCGATGCACAGTGACCGTGATGCCGTGCGCGAACATCACGGGTCACCCACCGGGAACGGCTCCGAGCCGTACTGGTCCATCACCCACTGCTCGGGGTCGTACTCGTAGTCCTCGCCGCGAGTCGTCCCCAGCGTCCACAGCCCGGTCCTGCGCTGCCCGTACCGGCGGCACAGCAGGATCTCCTCGTCCGTGAGGTAGCCGGACTGGGCGTCCTTGTTCAGCGTCCGAGACCGCGAGAACGGACCCGCGGTCTCCGTGTCCGACGCGAGGAAGTCGGGGTTGCTGTAGAGCCGAAGTGCGCAGCGGAGGACGACGGCGACGATCGGGGCCGGGACTGCTTCGGCAGTCCAGTCCCGGCCCGACTCGCCGCGGACGAAGCCGCTGGCGTCCTCCAGCGCCGCGTTCGCCCGAACCGCCTCCAACTGCGCAGCGCTGCGGGCCTGCATCTGCTCAAGCGTCGCCAGCGGATCCATCACGCCCCCGGTCAGCTCATGGTGATCTTCACGGCGCGCACGAACGTCGGGTCACCGGTCGGATTCCCCTCGCCGTCCAACGCCCGAGGGCCGTCGGCGACGATGTTCGTGCCGACGTACACGTCCAGCAGCGACCGGTCCTGGACGTTGCGGAAGTCGTAGTCCTTGATCCACCGCATCGCGAGGCCCTCGTACGACTGCGACGAGCCGTAGGTCGCGCCGTCCGGTACCGACGGGGACCGCATCGACAACACGAATGCGGTCTTGTGGAACGCGAACCCGACATTCGCCGGCAGGCCGTTGGAGACGTAGATGTCACCGAACCCGGCGATCCGGCCGATGCGCGCATCCCGCAGCGCACTGTCGGAGCCCGACTGGTCCACCCGGTTCAGGTGCTCGGACTTGAGGAACACGCCCTCCAGGTCCGCACCAACCAGCATCGCCCGTTCCGTGCGGGGGACGTTCGCCTTGTTCAGGGCGGTGTTCGCGTCCACTGCAGTGTTGTACGGGTCGGTCTCGTCGAGGGTCAGTGTCGTCGCGTACGTCGCGGACACCATCTCGTTGATGATCTCGTCCTCGACGCCTTCGGCCACGGCCCGGACCTGCGGGGCAAGCACCTGCGCGCCGAAGTTCGTGATGTCCAGCGCCAGCTGCTCATCGGTGATGGCGACCGCGTTGTAGACCGCGGTGTCGAGCGTGACGTCGACCTTGTGCTCGGTCAGCTCGTCCATCGTGATGATGCCGTTGCCCTCAGACGCGGTCGGGCGTGCACCTCGCAGCGTCCGCTTCCGCGCCTGGGTTCGAGCCGGGACACGGATCGAGATGGTGTCGCCCTCCGCGCCGGAGAAGTCTCCGGCCGCGTCGCGCCACACCAGGCCGGGCACGACGATCTCGCGCTCCAGCAGCCCCAACGCCGACGAGGCGATGCGGGTGGCCTTCAGGAATTCGTGCGCCACGGTGACCTCCTAGTGAGTCGGTTGTTCCGCCGGCGACCACCGTGGCGGGGTCGAGCGGTCGTTCAACGGCGCCGGATCATGTCCGCCAGCTTGCGCGGATCCGTTTCCTCCGGCGGTTCGTCCGGGTCCCCGCCGCCCCGCAGGGACTCCTTGGGGCGGGACGGAACCTTCGGGGCGGACGGCTCGGGTGCCAGGAGCTCGAACAGTTCGTCGGCATCCGCTTCCAGGTCCTCGTCCGAGTCGCCCGAGAGGCGTTTCGCGACGGCCTTGATCTGGGCGAGTGACGCGTGCTCGGGGGCGCGATCCTCGGCGATCGTGCGCTTACGGAGTTGCGCCTCGGCCTTATCGGCACGGGTCTTGTACTGCTCCAACGCGTCCGACTGCCGCTCCTGCTCGGACTTCTGTGCGTCCTCCAGCTCCTTGAGCTTGCGGGCCGCCTCGGCGTTGACCTTCGAGTTGCCCTCATGCTTGCGGGCCAGCGCCTTCCACTTCTTCACCTCGTCGGCGAGATCCTTGCCGGACTCGTCCTGCCGAGGCTCTTCCTGCTGCTGGTCGTCCCCCTCGGGCTCCTGGCCTTCGGGTTCCTGGACGTCTTCATCAGCCATGCCGTACTCCCCTGTCGGGATGGGCTCGCCCTGTCGGCGAGCTACGCCCCTGTTGGGGCGAAACCTGTGGCCCGGTCAGCCTTCAGCGCTTCACGGAACGCCGCACGGGCGCTCTTGCCGGACTTGCCCTTCGTGGCCGACTCCCATAGCGCCTGGTAGTAGACATTGCGGTCGGGCAGCGAGGATCCGGAGAACTGCGGTTCGGCGGTGCAGCCGCAGTTGTCGTGGTACGCCTCGCCCCACCGGCTCCGTGTACCTGCCGTTCGGCGGCGGTTCGAGGAGTGGAGCGCGGATTGCCGGGTGACGTAGACGGCGCCGCGAGACGCGAGCATCGCGCAGAAGTCGCACGGGGCCTCGTCGGTGATCCGCGCCCACAGCGGCTTCGCAGGATCGTTTGCGACCTGCTCCCGCAGTGCTTCCCGCCCAGCGTCGAGCACGTGCCGCGAGCCCGCCCCAGACGCATCGATCAGTGCGATCCGAGCTGCCGCTTCCGGGGTTCGACCGCGGGCGGTCTTGGACTTGATGCCGATCGGCCCGGTGACCATCAGAGAAGTGCGCACCGCCGCGTTCGCCGCCGCGAGCGCATCCAAGTCCAGCGCCACCAGTGTGGGGTCGAGCTCAGTTGCCTCCATCCCACGAAACGCCGCGTAGTAGGCCGCTGCCCGTGCCGCTGACTCCCTGCGGTACCGCTCCGACAGCGAAACCACCAGATCCAGCCACACGGGGGCGGTCTCATCCAGCCGAATCGGATCCAGCAGCGGCCACAGGGCGAGGAACTCCCGCAGGAACGCCGCACGGACCGCCAGCTGCCGCGCACGGTGCTCCTCAGTGAGAAGTGCGCCCTCTGCCGTGACGGCCATCAAGGCACCTCGGGAAGGTCGTCCGATCCCATCTGCCGCTCCAGCTCCGTGCGGTACCGGGCCACCGGATCAGCCTGCTCGGCGAGCTTGCGCCACTCGTCGACGTCCGACTTCTCGACACCAGGGATCCGCTGCCACAGCGCCTCCTGCGGCACGCCGAGCATCGTCGCCGCCTTCCCCAGCGCGTCCACGGCCTGCGACAAGGACCGGATCTCCATGTCCTGCCAGGTGACCCGCGACATCACGTCGGAGGCGTAACCCTCGTGGCCCTCATAGGCCGCGGCGAGGCGTAGAACCTGCGCGTGCGACCGCCCAAAGCTCTTCTGCCGCTCGGTGACCTTCTGGCTCAGCGACGACCGTGCCGCAGCCAGCGCCTCCGCCGACAGGTTCACAAGCTGCCCGGTCAGGGCGTGCGTCGGGGTCTGAGTCACCGCCGCCAAGGCCTCGATGTCGGCCCGCCACGCCGAGATGAACCCCTCCAGTGGGGTCTCGTCCAACGTCCCGAACTTCGTGTCCGGATCTTCGGCAACCAGCAGGTCGTCCTGCCGGAGCTGCATCTTCTTCCGGTTCGCCTGCTCCTCGGTGTCCGGCTCCGCCATGCCCGCGACGGTGCGGATCTTCCACGAGTTGAAGTGCTGGGTGAGCAGCCTGTCGTAGGCGGTCTTGTTGATGCGCTTCGCCGCGCCGATGTGCGGCTCTACCTCGCCGTCCGCCCGGCCCTCCAGGTCGAGCTGGTTGGTGTAGCGCACCAGCGGGCACACCCCCGCCCCGTGCACCTCCCACGAGATGAACTCGACCTTGTCGCCCGTCGAATCCGCCGACAGGTAGTACTGGGCTTCCTCGTCGTAGAGGCGGATTAGCCGGGTCTTGTCGTTGTTGACGTGGACGCGGATGCCGTACATCGGCCAGTCGTCCCACGCCGGTTCCTGGTATACCACCCACGAGTTCCGCGGGGACACGCCCCGGATCACCGACGCCGAATCCCCCGGCAGCACCAAGGCGTACGAGTAGCCGTAGGCCAGCGCTGCGCGGTGGATCGCGATCTGCCGGAAGTCCATGTCGTTGGCGTTCCACGTCAGCCACGGCGGCGAGGACTCCTCGTCGTCATCCATGGACGTTCGATAGCCATCCACGTACATGCACTGCGCGGTGGAGGTGACCACCAAGTTCAGCCAAGGCGTTCGGGAGATCGATTCCAGGTTCCGCAGCTCCGGGGTGGCCTTGCGGGGAAGCGTCAACGGCTCTTGTCGCCACCGGTGCCACAGGTCGATCTGGTCCAGCCGCTCCCGCTCATGCAGGTAGCCGGGCAGCAGCTCATCGCGCACCAGATCCACCGCAGCCTTCTGCGACATCACCACGGGATCACCACACCTTCCCCGAGCGGATCCGCCGCTTCCCTGCCGCCGCCAACACCTGTCGTCGCACCCACCGAGCCCCGATCGCGCACACCGCAAGGTCGATCTTCAGTCGGGAATCCGGGGACTCCTTGCCGATCGATACCCCGTAGCGGTTCGGCCGACGCCGGGCGTTCGCAACATGCCGTGCCAGCACCGAGTTCCCGTCGTGGGTGAACTGCTGCGACCGGATCTCCGCCTCGAACAGCTCGCACGCCTGCGTGAACTCGTAGGTATGCCCGCGCATGTCCCACGCGATCGGCTCCGGCGTCTTGCCCGTCGGGACCGCCTGCACCAGAAGCCGATCCGAGAACTCCGCAGGCCAGTCCACGCGGACAAACGACTCCCACTCCCGCACGTCGGCGAAGAACCCCTGCACGTCGAAGCGGTCGAAAGCCTGACGGACCGCCGCGTCCACCGCGGCGACCGGGACGAAGTCCTGCTTCCCAGCCTCGTGGGAGATCTCCGGCTCCCACGCGCCGAGGACGAACACATGCCCATCCGAGATCCGGCAACCGACCAGACCCGTCGCATCACGGCTGCGGGAGCCGTCGAAGAACATCGCGATCGGCTCCTTGTCGGCCACCGACTTCGACGCATCCACGAGCTGCGCCCACGCCTGCTGCGTCGTCCACGCATCCAGCGCGGCCGTCGGCCAGTTCAAGTACTTCCGCTTCGCGTCGTCGGCCTTCGTGTCCGGAGACCAGATGCGCTGTTTGATGGACTTCAGGTTCGCCCACCAGCAGTCGTCGTAGACCCACTCCAGGGCCGCCGTCAGCGAGGCATCATCCCGCAGATCGGTCTCAGGGGCGGCGATGCGGGCGTCGTAGAGCACCCGACCGTCACCACGAACCCGGCCTTCCTCCTGTGCCAGCCACGACCGCCATGAATCCTCGGCGACCGACTCCAAGCCGGGCTCCCACGCGTTGCAGGTCTCCAGCATCCGAGAGCCGGACTTCGCGAGGTTGTCCCGCAGCGTCGCGGCGAACTCCGGGCCACCGTTCGACGGGAGCCAGTGCTCCGTCTCGTCCGCGATCAGCGCGGTGCCCTCAGCACCCTCAGCGGCACGAGACGACGCCGTCAACACCTCCAGCGTGCCCTCCGGGGCCTTGAAGTACTTCGTCTTCCCCGGATCGAGCTGGAAGTCTTGGGCGATCCGCGAGCCCTTCGGCGCGAACGCCCGCACCATGCGCATCGTGTTCGCCGTCTGCGACTCTGCCGTCGCCGCGATCTGCACGAGCGGCATCGACACCGGCTGCCCCACGCACCCACCCGGAACCCGCGGGTCGAAGTCCTTCAGGCGCACCGGGAAGCACAGCTCCGCGATTGCGATCAGCGCTGCGAACGGCGACTTGCCGGACCCCTTCGCCAACCTTCGGACACCGTGGTGATACACCCACGAGCCGTCCTCGTTCACCGCGTACCAGTGCAACAGGAACCGGATCTGCGAGTCGACGAACTCCCACCGCAGCCCCGCCCGCGGCCCGTTCGGGTGCTTCAGGTACTTCGTCGCCGCCCGCACGACCTCCCAGCCCAACGTCAGCCGCGGAAGCTCCTCCGGCAACGTCGATAGCCGGTCAGCTGGAGAACCGCGTCGTGAGGTCGGTGACGGTGGCATCAGCGACCTCCTCGTCCTCGTCCACGCGGACCCGCTGCAACTCCAGCTTCAACCGCCTGCGATCCCCCTCGGTGACCAACAGGCTCGTCGTCCCCGACAGCACCGCGGACACCAACATCGCCGAGGTCTTCTCCGCCGTCAGCGACCGCGACATCAGCTCCGCCAGGTATTCGGCCTGCGCCCAGTCCGACGGCTCGTAGAACTGCGATTCCCCCGACTGTCCCAGCGACGCGAACCAGCGCTGCGCGATCGGATGCCACTCCGCGTCAGACTCGGGAACCTCGACGCTGGACGCGCCAGGCGCCTTCTGGACCGCGGCCTCTTCCTTCGAGCGGTGGCCGTGGCGCTGAGTGCTGCGCTTCGGCGTGCGACCACTGCGACCCGGTGCTCCAGCCATCACGACCCCCTTCCGGTGGGCTTGATATATCGGGCGAGGTCGGAGGCGCTATGCCGTTCCGGTCGAGCTACCTGCCAGAGGGGAGGCATCCCCCACCCCACCCGCTCATTCACTGCTGTCAGAGCCCGTCAGGTGCTCCCTGATCCGTTCCCGCACCTGCGCCTTCGTCCCGTAGGTCGGCAACCCCAGCCCGTCGGCCTTGGCCTGAAGCTCCGCGAGGTTCGCGCCCGCGAGGTCGCCGGCATCTCCGCTTCCGCTGCCCTCGTCCTTCGGCTCACTGGCCTGGTGACCGTCGTCTGCGTCCACCGCATACCCACGTTGGATGAGCCACTGGGCTTCGGTGTCGGTGACGTCGCGGTACTCGGTGTCGCGTCCGTGCTTGGTGAGTCGTACTCGCATGGTCAGTCCTCGATCAGTCCTGGTGGCGGCTCGATGGGTCGCAGGCGAGCTGAAGCTCTGGCTCTGCGGTTGGCTCCTGCCGCTTCTCCGCCCTCCCTGGAGGACTTGGCGCGGTGGCAGGTGACGTGGATGGCGGCAAGGTTGCGGCCGGAGTGGTCGTCTCCGGGGTTGATGTGGTCGACCTCGGTGGCTCCGTCGTGGTGGCACACGTGGCAGATGCCGTGATCTCTTCGGAGGATGCGCCGCCGGATGACCGCCCAGTTCGCGGGGAGGCGTTGTCTGCGGGTGCTGCCTTCCCATGCCATCAGCCGGGTCCGGTCGGATTACTACCGCCGCGCTCGCCAGGCCAGATGCCGAACACGTCGTGGAACCAGGATGAGGCGATGCGCTTGGCGCGGGAGTCGGCCATGTGCTTCTTGAGGATGCGGTACAGGGTGGTCCACGGGTGGGCGTTCGTGGACCACTTGGCGAGCCCTTCGGGATCCTTCGTGTAGTAGCGCTTGAGGTTGTTTCCCCCGCCGTCCTTGGGGTGCGTCGCGCTGGCCGCCATCTCCGCCTCCTCGTAACGCCGTGCCCGTCTGGTCGATGGGTGGTTGACGGCGCAGTGGGCGCCAACGGTGAGGAGATGTCATGGGCTGGGGTGCTGAGTCGACGCGGGCTGCTCAGGTGAGCGACGAGGCGTTTGACCGGAAGTTCGTGAAGGCGTTCGACCGACTGCCGGCCGCCGAACAGGAGGCGCTCATCGAGCGCCTGTGGAAAGTGGCGCTGGTGTCGCCGATCCTGCTCCGCCGGGAGAAGGAGTCCGTGATCGCAGGCAAGGTGGAGGGCGCACGATGATGAACATCCGGGTCGCTGAGCCCGCGGACGCTTCTGCCGTCGTCGCGCTGCTCGCCTCCGCAGGCCAGAACTTGGACGACGAGCAACTCGACCTCAAGCTCCCGTTCCCCACGCTGATCGCTTCAGTTGATCAGGTGATCGTCGGTGTCCTTGAAGGGCGCCACCAAACCGAGTACCACGATCGGCTTGGCATCCGCGGTCATCCCTGGCCGCAGAGCTGGATCTACAGGATCGGGGTCGATCCTGCGGATCGGCGGCTCGGGGTCGGCCGCGCATTGGTTGCGGAGTTCGCACGGGCGGCAGCTTCCGAGGGGAGCACCTTCATCGCGATGCTTGTGGATCGGGACGGGGACGTCGAATCGCGGCTGGCGTTCTTCGCCTCATGCGGCTTCCGGCCCTTGCTGCCCGACTCGCCGCAGGATGCTGTCGGGGCCACGGTGGCTGACGTGCTGGCCTGCACGTCGCGGTCGTTCCCAAGCGGGCAAGCCGGGTAACTACAGGTGCATGTCCCCGCGGATGTGCCCGGCCTGGATGCTCGGGCCGCTGACGTTGCCGGTTTGGACGTTGTGCACCGAGCCGTGCAGCCCGGCCTTGATGAGGTCCAGTAGGACGGCTTCGACGTCGCGCCCTTCGTGGTCGGCGCGGTTCTGAATGGCCTCGCGGTCCGAGCTGGTCAGGTACCCGAGGTTGATGGTGATCTGCTCCATGCCGCGCATCCTCAGCCCTGTTCGGGTGATGCGCCTGTTGATCTCGTGAGCCTCCGGTGCAGCTCGTCAAGGAGCACGTCGATGCGCTGTGCCATGTGCTCGACGAGCGCCGTGTCCGGGCAGTCGAGCTGGATTCGGCGGGCCACGACGATGCTGTGGGTGATCCGCTCGTACGGGACGGTGGCGAGCACGGTCATCGGCGCACCCCCATCACTCGTTCGTGTCGACGGGCTGCGGTGCAAGATGCGGCCATGGATGACATAGAGGTTCTCGGGATGCGTGTTCGTGCCGCCAGCGACGGGCTGAACGCCCAGATCGAAGAGGGCGATGAGACGGGCCAGCAGCAGGCGATCAACGGCCTCGGCGACGCGTTGGCGGCGTACACGCGGCGGCTGGTCGAGGAGTAGGTGCCAGCCGGGCCCTGCGTGGAGCCGAAATGCACGAAGCCCCCGCGCCAGTGAAGGCTGCTGGGGGCTTCGTGAAGTGGGTCTTTGACCCCACGTACCTCGATCTAACTCAAAGGTACTGTCGAGATCGCCTTAGCGCAAGCGGGTCCGTGATCACAACCCCTAGGCGGCGGATTGCCGCCCCTGCTGCGGAAACGCGAGTTCCAGGACGTCGCCGACGCGATACAGCGCCCGGCCGCGCTCGTCCCGCCGAACTGCCTTGATCTTCTCTTGCCTCGCCCACGTCCGGATCGTGCTCGACGGCACCGCATACCCCAGCGCTGCAAGCAGATCGGACAGCCGCACCGAGTTCGCTTCCTCGTGCGCGGCCCTCGCGACCATCCATCCCCGCCGAACCGGCACATCCCACCGTGTTCCGCACTCCCGGCACGTCGCGACGTGCCGGTCCTCGCGGCCGTAAAGCCGTGCTTCGCACACCGTGCCGTCCTCAAGGTCCGCATCGCACAGCGACAGGTAGACGCGGTCCGGCGCCCGGTCGATGACCTGCACGCACCGCTCGACGGCGTCGCGGACCTCATCGAGCAGCTCGTCCGCGGCCTCGTGCTGCCTGCACCACGTCGGGTGCCGCAGCAGCCACGCGGCCATGCCCTCCAGCGTGTCCTCGCAGTCGAGCTGATCGGCACCGCGCCACTCCCACAGGCAGCGCACCCAGCCGACGAGGACAGTGCGGAGATCGTCCTGGCGCTCCCTCGCGGCGACGTTGAAGAGGATCGGCGTCTCGTCCACCGGCGTCGCGCTCTTCGGTCCTCGGGCTCCGACCGACTGCCGCGTGATGGTCACCTGCAACTCCTCGGCGAGCCACGACACCGACCTCAGCGCCGCTTCCACCTGCCCCCAGCAGCCGTTGCACAACATCGCGTCCTCGACCGGATTCCCGCAGTTCGTGATGCACCCGCCCACCGTGACCTCCCCAGATCAGGCTCCTGATCGGACGGTAGCAATCGGGTGGGGACAAACTCAGCGATCGAGACGCGCCACCCCGGCCCAGGTAGCGGAACGCTCCGCCGGAAGCTCATTCGGGTCCGCAGGGTCCGGGTTCCAGTGCGGCGGGTACACCAGACCTGGCTCGATGAGCTCCCAGCCACACGCCGTCAGCAGCTCCGTGATCTCGGCCTTACTGCGCATCGTCACCGGGGTGGCGGTGTTCTCAGCGAACCAGTCGATCACCCGCTGCGCCTCCTCGGCGCGGTTGTCTGCCGTGATCTGCGAGAACACGAGGCATGAGCCCGACGGCAACGCATCGGTGTAGGTCCGCAGGACTCGTTCGGGGTCGGCTTCTGGATCGACGTAGTGCAGTGCAGCGACCATCAGCAGCCCGATCGGCTGGTCGAAGTCCAACAGTCGCCGTGTCGGCTCGGCGGAGAGAACGGCGTCCGGGTTTCGCAGGTCCTCACCGACTATGTCCGCGTTCGGTTCGTCGGCCAGCAGGCGCTTCGTGTCAGACACGGCGACGGGCTCGTTGTCCACGTACACGGTCCTGGCGGCGGGGTTGAGGCGCTGGGCGATCTCGTGCACGTTGCCGACGGTGGGGATGCCGGAGCCGAGGTCGAGGAACTGACCGATGCCCTTGTTCACGCAGTACCGCACTGCGCGCCCGAGGAAGGCTCTGTTGGCTCGGGCTACGAACGGGCCGTTCGGGGCGATCTCCTCGCGGATGCGGTGGGATGCGTCGCGATCGGCGCGGGTGTTGCGGGACCCGCCGAGGTCGTAGTCGTAGATCCGGGCGGCGCTGGGCTGGTTGTGCGAACTCATCGGGGCCTCATCCGGGACGTCCAGTTGCGGATACCTGCGATCTTTCATCATCGCCTCCCGGGGTTGGCCGAGTCACTGCCTCGTCAAGATCATCGACGCAGTGTGATCTATTGGCACGGAGAGTATCTAACTTGGCTGTTCGGTGTGCCTGCCTCTCGGCTTTGCGCAGGTAGCTGCAGGTTCGGTCAGCAGAATGCCCCGGCGTTGGCCGGGGCATTCGTGTCTGCGACGTTCAGGCCATCGAGGCCAAGGCGGCCAGGTCCGGCAGCATCAGCGCGCCGACGAGCACGAGGCACACCACCTCGATCACGCCCTCGATCGCCTTCCCGGACTTCGAGCCCACCCGCCATCGCATCGGCTTCGGCAGCACGTGGCTTCGCCTCCACCGCGAGCCGGGGCACCGCACCGTCATCGAGCACGTGTCGCAGCGGCGGCGGATCGGCCATGTCCACGGAATCCCGCTCCTGGTGGCCGAATCCCCCGCCGAGTGCACGATCATCCCGACAGCGATCGAGACGCCGGCGAACCACCCGAGCCCCTGCAGCGCGCCCGCCCACATCAGCAGCGCGACGATCCCCACCGCCACGAGCAGCGCCACCGGATCGCGATGCGTTCGCAGCTTCTTTCGCACCCACTTCGGCCCAGACCGAGACAGCGCCCCGATCCCCGGTGCCAGCACGAGGACCATCACCACCGCGGTCACCCACGGGGACAGCAACGCCCCGAGCGCGACCAGTAAGCCCAGCGCCACGGCGAAGATCGGGGTGTGCACCAAACCGCGGTGCTCCCCATCCCCGTCCGGGTCGTGCGGCAGCCGCGTCGACCGGTACGCGACCCGGGCGAGCCACTGGAACGTCTCCCCCACCACCGCAGTCACCGGACCGCCGGAGCGGTACGCGGTCGCGCCGTCGGCGTCGAGGTCCGGAAGCAGCGCGGCGCCGGCGCCGAGGAGCGCTCCGACTGCGGTTCCTGCGACGCCGAGCTGTGCGCCCGTGATCGCACCCACGGCCCCACTCGACGCTGCTCCCGCGAGCGCTCCGGTGCATGCGTGACCGCCGTTCATCATGTCGGGATACACCTCTAATCTCGTTGAATGGCCCTGGATTTGAGCTCTGAAGTCATGAATCTGCCCGGAGTCGACGACCGGGAAATGGACCGCTTGCTGATCATGCGGGCGATGACGATGGTCACCGGGATTTACGACATCAAGCGGGAGCCGAGGTACTGGATCAGCCAGTTCGAGTCATGGCTGAACAGCTCCCGTGGAGACGGGGACCGTCTGCTTCGGCGGTACTGCATGTTGATGGTGGCGGAGCTGTGGCATCACGCCCCCGAGCAGGACCCCGCGAAGGTGCGGCAGACGGTGGAGCGGTACTACAGCAACACCTGATCGAACCCGAGCGCCCGCAGCACGTAGCGCTCCCCGCAGGACAACCGGCCAGTGCGGAACGTGTACTCATCCACGGCGTCGGTCACCGCGGTGTCGAGGTCCTGCATCGTTCGTCCCGGTCGCTGGGCGAGCTCGCACACCACGAGCTCGCCCAGTCCCGGCCACTGCGCCAGGCGCACCAGGATCTCCGTGTCGGCGATCACTTGGACCTCTTCAACGCGGCCCGCGCCTCAGCCATCGAAAGGCCCGTCGCCTGCATGATGGCCACCGGGTTCTTCGCGCAATCATCAGCAAGCGCGTGCGCCACCAGGTCATCCGGCGAAGCCGCAGTCGGCGACTTCTTCACTGGCTCCTCCACGACACCCAGCTTGGGCAGCGCCACCCGAGACGCCTCCGGCTCGTGCTCCACCTGCACTACAGGCCAGTCCAGCGGGTTCTCCAACCACGGGATCCGCGCCCGAATCTTCCGGCCAGTCATGTTGTAGCCCAGGCCGAAGGTCGGCTTCCCGTTCGGGAACTCCGAGGGCAGGTCGCGCAGCGACTCCGGCATCGGATCACCGCTGACGATCATGCCTTCGTTGCGCTTCTCCGTGGTCCTCAGCCCGATCACGTTGCCCGACGCAACCCCATCCCGGAGAGCGTTGGAGTTGCCGAGCTGCTTGAGGATCGGCGACTGGTTCGCGAAGATCAGGATGACGCCGAACTTCGCGCCCTCCTGCACCACCTGCTCGCACATCCGCACGATGTCGGTGTTGTCCACATCATCATCGGAGATCAGCCGCTTGTGCGCCTCATCCATGATGATCGGCAGCAACGGCATCCCCGGCCGAGGCTCCAACGAACCGCCACCCTGCCGCTTCAGGATGCCCCTGCGGACCTCCATGCGTTGTAGCGCGTAGCGGAGGATCTTCCGGGCGTCGTCCGCTGTCTCGCCGAACATCGCAACCCTGTTGGCCCACTGCGGAAGTGACGCTCCGCCGCCACCGTCGATGACCAACGGTTCGATCCGATCCGACATCGCGCACTCGGTGAGGATCACGTCCAGGCCGCCGGTCTTGCCGGACCGCGTCACCCCTGCCAGGAGGCCCATCAGCCCACCGGCACCAGGGTTCCACAGCTTCCACGTCATCCACTGCGCGTCCTCGGCCAGCATGATGCGGAACCGCCCGGTCTTGGGGTCGAGCGTCGGCCCCCTCCACAGCGTCGATTCCTGCAACGGGTTCGACGTCAGTACCGTCATCCGCGCCTTGCGGACGCTCACCTCGGGGATCGACTCGATGTAGACCCGGTTGTCCGGCAGGTCGTACACCGACAGGATCTTCTTCCTCTGATCGAACACGTCCCGCCAGTGCCCGCCGATCGGCTGGGTGATCTCCGCCTTCCATCCGTGCTCGAAGTCGGCGAACTCGCTGATCTCCGAGCCTGGGATCGGCTTGCCGTTCGCGGCGAGGTGCGCGTCCCACAGGTCCTGCCGCTCATCCTGGACGTCCTCGGCGGGCGCTTCGGTAGGTGCTTCAGTGGCTTCCTGCTGCTCTTCCGCCTGCGGGAGTGCCCGGGGAGTACGAACGGCGCGCTCAGCGGTCACGTCCGGGTCCGAAACGGAGTGACGCACCCAGTGCGGCAATGCCACCAACGCGCCGACGATCCACCACAGCACCGCAGCCCACGAGATTCCCCCGTATACGCCGATACCCGCCTGGAACATCGCGGCCCCGACAGCGGCGATACCCGCGTACACGCGGTCGTAGCCGCTGCTGTGCTTGTGGGCGTAGGCGTACGCCCCCGCGTCGGCGACGAAACCGCCGGCGACGATGGCGACACCCTCCATGCCTCCCGCCGCAGCGGCACCAGCGCCCACCGCGTGAGTGCCGATCAACGCAGCCGCCGGGATCAGGCCGTGCCGGTGGTTCTTCGCCAACCGTCGCAGCTCACGAACCCACTTCTGCTCGGCGAGCGACACGTCCTTGGGCTCCGGCCCGGAGGCCGGAGCGGTGTCCACTCCGGCCTGGGCATTCGTCGGCGCGCTCACGCCGACCACTCCCCGCCGGAGCGGGTGTACACCTCGACGCCACGCCGCTGCACCTCAACGAGCTCAGCGGACGTTACGTTGCAGATGTAGTCGCCAAAGCGCTCGGCGTCGTAGACGGCCCACTCGCCGGAGTTGTCGTCGACACCGACCATGGAGTGGTGGTCGACCAGGTAGTCAACGTTGCTGTCGCTCACGATTTCCCCTCTCGTCCCCCGGGCTGTCCGGGTCTGCACCCCGCCCCGACGGCGAACGTCGAGGCGGGACTGCACACCAGGCAGATCAGTCGTAGTAGGTCTTCGTCGCCACGTTCTGGCTTCCGCCCGCCTCTGCGGTGGCAGACGCCAGCCCGCTGTGGCGGTTCTCCACGTGCCGGTGCAGCTGCCGGGCCTGCTCCTCGATCGACTCGATTCCGTCGGTCAGCTCCGACAGCCGGTTGAGGGTGTCGGCGTCCAGCGACGCAGCGGTCAGCGACTCGTTCATGGAGTTGACCTTCTCCATCACGCCCTTCATCAGGCGGGCCAGCGACTCCAGCCCGGCGACGGTGGAGTCGTAGTTCTCGGCGCTGTCGTCAACGCCGTTGGTGGTGTTGACGGACTCGATTGCGGCCATGTTGTTCTCGATCTCCTTCTGTTGGGGTTCTTCCTCGGGTTCCGGGTAGATCCGCTCTGCGCTCACTCGGATCGGGCCTTGTTGCTTCTCCTGTGCGGCCTGTTCCTGGTTGCGCTGTTCACCGGCGCGGGCTCGTTGCTCTTCCTC
Source organism: Saccharopolyspora sp. 6V (assembly GCF_020176785.1). Taxonomy (NCBI): domain Bacteria; kingdom Bacillati; phylum Actinomycetota; class Actinomycetes; order Pseudonocardiales; family Pseudonocardiaceae; genus Saccharopolyspora; species Saccharopolyspora sp. 6V. The sequence goes on from NZ_JAIUKB010000025.1 coordinate 52,740, forward strand.
CCGCCGTGCCTGCGCCCGCTCCGCCATCCAGCCGATGCGCGTGCGGCACTCCAGGCAGAGCGACTCGTCGCCAGGTAGCAGGCCCAGGCCGCCGCAGCCTTTGCAGCGCCGCCCGTCGTCTCCGGGCTTGCGCTCGTGGACAACCTCGATCGGCTCGTCGTTGAGGGCGCCACGCTCGAACTCCTCGTTGCGCTCTTGCACCCACTGCGGCGTCGCGTCAGGAACGCAGTCCGGGCACACCTGCTTGTACTCGGTGGAGGGCTGGAGGTCGGTCTTGCGGACCCAGCCCTTGCAGCGGCCGCAGATGTCGAGGTCAACCACGTCGCCGGTACCGCGGTTCGCCTTACGCCACTGCTGGAACGCCTCGCCGAAGCTCCGCCCGTTTTCCCCGGCTACCTGGCCGAGCTTCCAGCCGCCTTTCGCGCCGGCGATCGCGCCGGAGTACACGCCCGCCGCGCCTGCTCCGACGGCGGCGAGCGCGCCCCCGGTAGTCCAGCCAGCGGCGTACGCCCACCACAGCCAACTCCGTGGACCTTTCGAGATGCCCTTGTTGAACCAGGCGGACCACGCTGCGGCCCGTTCCTGGCTCTCGCGCTCCCGCTTAGCGGAGCGCTCCGCGGCGCGGCGCTTGGCCTCATCCCATCGGGCCTGGCTGCGTACCTTGCCGTGTTCGTACGCCGTCGCCGCGATGACGGTGAGCAAGATCGGGAGGATCACGAACACCTCAGCCCCCCATCATGGCCGCGATACCAGCCACGCCGCCGCTAGCGGCCGACGTGGTCACCAGCTGTCCGATCTCCGCGATCCAGCCATTCCCGGCCTCGAAGAGCACCGGCAGCATGAACAGGCAGAACAGGGCGGCCTTGTCCGCCTTCTTGTCACGGCCGATGTCGTAGCTGGCGATAGCAACAGTGGCGACTGTCATCAGGAAGACGGGGCCAGGTCCAAGGTTCCTGATCGTGTTCCCCAACCAGACCCCGACAGGGAGGAGCGTCAAGCTCGACGCGCCAATCAGCATCAGGAGGGAGACGGCCCACCACTTGGGCTTCTTCTTCCAGCTCATGATCGCTACGAGCAGGAAGCAGGATGCGGCCACGATGAAGTGGATTGAGTTGACCAGTCCGGACATGAGAAATCTCCTTCGAGGGTGAGGGGTGATCAGAAAGAGCCGTTGAGGTCGGCGAAGAGGAATGCGGCGGCGATGCCAGCCAAGGCGGGCTTCGCCACGACGCGCCATCCACGACGGGGAGGGTCGAAGGCCAAGTCCACGACGAGGAACGCCGTCAACACGGTCAAGAGCAGGTGCATGACGAACATCAGGACTCCCAGGTCAGAGGACTGCTATGAGGACGACGACGATCAGGCCGATCGCGAGGAGCACGTAGAACCGCAGCGTCGTGCAGAACCAGCGGGCGGTGTCGAACACGAGCGACAGCACCAGCGGCGGGAAACCGAGCACCTTCCCCGCGATCCGCAGCGAGTCCACGTCCCCCGCCCAGTGCGCCCGGCGCCACCGCTCCACGCGGTCACGTGGGCTCGACGGGCGTGCGCGGTACACCGTGCCGTCGAACGCCTCGGTGGCAGTGGTCAACGCTTCCGACCACCAGATCTTGGAGACGTCCTTCAGCCGCGCAGGGACTCCCGGCGTGTGCCGGACCTCCATTTCCGTGCTCTCCGCGCCGTCACGCTCCGTCGACTGGGACTGCCAGTGCGCGGGGCGCACCACGTTGTCACCGCTAGCGGACTCGTGATCGGCCGTGTACTCTCCCGCGCCTGCGTGCGCACGCGCACGCGCACGCCCATAGTTGGGGTCGTTCTCGGCCTCCTGGGAGGAAGTCTTCGACTCCCACGCTTCCGGGATCGCCATCACCGACCCCCTCCTCTCGACTCGATCTGCCGACTCTCGGCAAGAAAATGCTGGCTGTAGTGCACGAACAGACGGTCACGCTCAGTGCTCGGAAGCCGGTCAATGACGCTCTGCAAGACAGCGAGCGCGACACCGACACCCGGCTTCTCGTCGAGCTGCCGCCGCAGGTGGTCCCGGCTCTTGTCCGGCAGATCCGCGGTGGCCATCCCGTTCTCCGCGTGCTGCACGAGCTGTTCACGCAGGTCACGGGCTTGCTTCTTTGATCCGTGGTGCTTGAGGGCGCTGACCAGCGCGTCCGCCGCTACCCGGTACTGCTCCTTCGGGCTGCGGGCCTTGCTGAGCCGGGCCGAGAACTCGGCGGCTGCGCGCTGGTCGCGGCGGACGCGGCGGGGCACACGCTGGCGGGTGGCCATCACGCCTCCACCCGCTCATCCGCCGCCGACTGCTCGGCGAGGAGGTGCGACCGCACCTGTCCGGCCGTCGTCTTCCCGCATCCGATCCGCTCCGCCAGGGCGCGGACGGACAGGGTCTCGATGGTGTCCGCGTCCAACTCGCGGGCCGCGTCCAGAGCCCGTTCGAAGACCGTCCGGCCGCCCTGTCCGGGCGCCTCGTCCGAGGTGTCCGACGAACCAGCGGACGCGGTGTCCGCGCCGCTGTCCGCGGTGCCGTCCGCGGCAGCGTCCGGAACCTGTCCGGCGGGGTGTCCGGCGGTGTCCGACTTGCTGTCCGCCTCCGTGTCCGCGCTGCTCAGGTCAACGGACGCGGCCTGTCCGTCGCCGCTGTCCGCCGCTGTCCGCTGTACCCGCGCCGCGCTGTCCGCAGTGGTGTCCGGAACCTGTCCGGCCGCCGTGTCCGCAGGCGTCCGCTCGCTGTCCGAGTCGTCTCCGGACAGCCTGTCCGCGAGGGTGTCCGCGGCCCGTTCCGCGATCTTGGTGGCAGTGTCCGCGAGCCGTGTCCGGACCCCGTCGAAGCGCCCCGTGGTCTCAGCGGACACCGCGATGTCCGCGGCCTGCACCGCCTTCTCCACGAGCACCAGGACGAGGCTCACGAGGAGGCAGCCGACCGGACCGGTCAGTCGCATCACGTAGTCCGCGCCGGACGGGGCGACCGGGAGGGCCTGAACGTTCGCCGCGACCGACAGGCCCAGCAGGCCGAGCTCGATGCCCCACACCCACCCGGACAGGTGAGCGCCGGCGAGAGCGAGCGCGGACCGGACGATGACGATCAGGGCCACGCCGGTCAGCAGCACCGGCTCCAGGACCCAGCCGAGGAGCCATTCGATGCTGCCGCGGGCGGCGCCGGCGGCGACGGCGTGCTGAACGCCGACGGCCGACCAGGCGCCGAGACCGAGCATCAAGAACCCGCCCGCGATGGCGGCCCACTTGCGGATCTGCCGCAGCGCGAGCGCCCGGTACGCCGGTGTCTTGCGGGCGTAGTACTCGCGCTCGGCGACGACGGCGAGCGATTCGGTCTGGTCCGCCCCGGCGGTGCGGTACCGGACCTTCGCGGAGTTGGCGCCGCGGTCCGACCGGCGGCGGTAGAGCACCCCGGTCAGCACCACGAGCGCAACCACGATCACTACGAGGGCGATCCCGGTGTTGGCGTCGATCAGGGTGCTCACTGCGTTCTCCTCTCGGATGGTTGGTTCAGCTCTGGTTGTTGAGCTCGGCACGGGCGGCGGCCCGCTGGTCTTCCATCGCCGACTGGACGTGCTGACGGATCAGGTCGCGGACGGTTTCGGCCGATTCGACCGCCGTCCGGCCAGGCCGGTAGTTGTTGCTGGACAGCAGCCGGTGGGCCTCATCGAGGTAGTCCTCGCGTGCGCCCTCGTACCGGGCCAGCTCGGCGATGCGGACGGCCACGTTCGCCGCCATGCCAACCGTGCGGGCGTCGTTTCTGTCGGTGCACTGCTCGACGGCCCGGAGCAGGTCCTCGGCGAGGACCTGGAACCGGCGCTGAGACTGGGTGATCACAAGATTTCTCCTTCTCAGCGAACGACCGTGATGACGTCGAGCCGCTCCCACTGGCGGAGGACGTCCGGCAGGTTCTCGACGCGGCCAGTGACGGCGCGCTGGTCGGACTGCGACCAGACGGCCGTGCCTCGGGGGTTCGTCGTCACGTCGGTGACCTCGTAGATGAGGTCGTCGCCGACAACGTGGTCCCCGGCCTGGACTTCTTCCAGTAGGACGGACTTGGTCTCGATCGTCATGTCCTCGTGCAGCTGGATGTTGCTCATCAGTCCTCCTCGATCACGACGAACTGCTCGATGTCGGCGCCGAGGCGCCAGTCCCGGTTCGCCGCGTCGTCAGGGCTCGTGCCGAACACGCTGCCGCCGAGGACGTGCGTGACGCGGTACTCGTGCCCGTCCCCGTCGCGGACCGTCATGCCCGGCTGGAGGTCGGCGCCTCGCACTGTCGTGGTGCTCATCGGGTCTCCTGTCCGGCTTGGAGCTGTGCCCACGCCTCGTCGCACTCGCGCTCGTAGCGGGCGCGGAACTCGTCCTCGGTGGTCGCGTAGCCGTCCTGGTCGATCCAGCCCGTGTAGCCGCCGTCTCGGAGGTCGAAGAACCTCGTGTCGGCCTCGCTCTCCGGTTGGCCGTCGGGTCGGCGGGAGGCCATCAGTCCTCGTCCCCGTCGTCCGCCCCGGCGACGTCGAGGTCCGGGTAGTCGGCGATGGCCATCTCCTCGACCTCCATGAGGTCGGCCAGCTCCTCCAGCACCTCGCGGGAGGTCCAGGTCTTCCCGTCCTCGAGGAGCCCGACGAGGTCCTTCAGGGCCCGCTCCGCGTCGATCTCGCCGCTGCGCTCGGCCACGATGCCGGTGAGCTGCGCGTGGGTCTGCTTGCCGATGTTGATGAAGCTCATGTCCTGTCTCCGTCCCTAGTTGCCTCAGTAGCCGTCTTCGTCGTCGCCGTCCCACAGCTCGACGACCAACTCCACGACCTCCGTCGCGGTCCACACCTCCTTCGACGTCAGGAGCTCCGGGGCACTCCACGAGCGCGTTGTCCGGTGAGCCATGACGTCCTCCACCATTTGCAGGACGGTCCTGGGCGGGAGGTGCTTGAGCTCGGGAGGGACGTACGGCTCCTTGAGGGGCCGGTCCCACACGGATTGCTGGGTCATGCCGCGATCTCCTCGCTCTTGATCCGGTGGGTCAGCGCCGCGACGACGTCCATGTCCTCGCGGGTAGGGATGAGTCCGGCCGCGGTAAGCCGGTCGAACGCCTCGTCCAGCAGCCACTCGCGGGCGATGCCGACGTAGGTGGACAGGTCCACCGCGGCACAAAGGGCGTCGTGGTAGCGCCGGGCGTCGAGGTCGTGCTGCGCGGTTTCGGCGTGTGCGTCGAGGCGGCGGATCAGCAGCGCCCAGTCGTTGAGGGTTCGCATCACGCCGCCTTCTCGATCAGGGCGATCAGGGCGCGGATGCCGTCGGCGGAATCCCTAGCGAACTCATCGGCCGTCGCGGATTCGCACCCGTCCTCGGCGTACTGCTGGCACGACTCAATGAGGTCCTCGAAGACGCCGTAGACGGCGTCGCCGACCTCGGCGTGCTTCGCCTGGCCGATGACGCTGGAGATCTCTGCTCCCAGCTCGCGGTCCAGGTGGGTCATGTCGTTGGCAGTGCCGATGATCTGGTCGGCCATCGGCTCCGGCGGCTGCGCCGGGCGGCGAAGTCGGGGCAGCTTCATCAGCGACCACCGGCCTTCAGCGCGAGTCCCCACGCCTCGATGTCCTCGTCAGCCGACGACCACGACACACCGCTGTCCGCGATGAACGCGTTAGCGACCTCGACCGCGGTCGCCATGCTCGTCATCCTCAACGGCAGCGTCCGGGCCAACTCCGGAGCCGTGACCTGCCACGAGCTGAACCGCAGCTCGACAACGGCACCGTTGGCGACGATGTCGGGGGTCACGACGACCAGAGGGTCCTGGCTGACCCGCATGAACGCGGCCGGGATCGAGTAGGTAGTGCCCTCCACGGACAGCGGGGTCCGGTAGGTCTTGTAGCCGATCTGGTTGTCGACGGTCGAATCGAGTCGTACGAACGCGCTCACTTCTCCTCCTTGGTCTGCGTTCCGCGCTTGTTGATCGCGTCCTGCGCCTGCTCGGTGCCGAGGCCGAGGCTGTCGACGAACGAGTCCCAGGCGTCGCCGTGGTCGGGGATCTCCGGGGTGGTCACTGGCCGATCACCTCGGTCAGGGCGTCACGCAGGCCACGGAGGCTCTCCAGCGGCAGCGTCGTGACCATGTCCGCGAGGTCTGGCGTGTAGAACGTCAGGCCGTACTCGACGCTCACGCCGTCGAGGTCCGCCGACACGTGCTTCGTCAGGGACATGCGGGTGTCGAGCTCGCTCGTCGCGAAGTCGCCGAGCTCGTGAACCTCACCGAAGTCCAGGAGCGGAGTGTTAGAGTTGAAGCTCACTGTCGATCTCCTTCGGGGATCTGAGGGCCGTCCGGTTGCCGCCGGGCGGTCCTTTTTCATGCGGCGGTCTTGGCTACGAAGTCGGCGGCGTCGACGACTCGACCGAGCCGCACCGCTTCCCTCGCCATCCGGTCGATGACCGCTGCCTCAACCACCAAGCGGCTACCGATGCGCAGCGCCGGGAACTGGTTGGCGTTGATGCGCCGGTACAGCGTCATGACCGAAAGGCCCAGCTCACGGGCAGCCTCACGCACCGTCAGGAAGCGCTTGTCGCTGTCCATAGGGCTGCTCCTCGGTGTCATTTCCTGTGTCGTTCTGGTGTCATTATTGGTACACGGAATCACACTGTCAACTCCGCCCGGCCCGCAGAACGCCCTAGCCAGGTGCCGCAGCTACCCTCAAACTGGTGTCGTTGCTGATAGGAGCGCTCATGGCCAAACCGCAGATTCACTGGGATGCAGTAGCCGACGCGATCAACGAGCGGCTCCCCGAGCTGCACATGACCCAGCAGGACCTGGCCACGACTGCGGGCGTCTCGCTGACGACCGTCCGGGATCTGCGGAACAACCGCGGAGCGCGACGCCGGAGCCCACGCATCCTCGGCGCGATCAGCACCGCCCTCGACCTTCCGTTCGGCGCGCTCGACGCCATCGCCCGCGGGCAGGAAGCACCCACCCAGACGCTCGAAGAGCGCGTTTCGCGACTGGAGTCCGAGCTCGCGGAACTCCGAAACGACGTGAAGCGCGGTCACTCTGCTTGACTGCATGACTCGACCATCGGAGCCTGACCGCGGTTGCCGCGACGGTTGCACCGTCACCAACGGTTGCCGCAGCTGACAACCCCACTAGCAACCCCGACAACAGGGGGCCTCATGCGTGATCTACACGGCGAGATCCGACAGGCGCGAAACCGCGCAGGGCTGTCGTTGTCGCAGGCAGCAGCCCGTTTCAACGCCCACAAAGGCACGCTGTCGCGCATCGAATCCGGGCAACGATCCGTGCCCGACTGGCTGCTTCGGCTCGCCCCCGAGGTGCTGCACTGTGGAGATCAGCTGGACCATCTCGGGGCGGACGCGCAACAAGCCGTCGACGCCGCCGACCCAGCGGACCCCTACACCCTGTACGTGCCCACCATCGTGGGCGGAAAGCAGGTACTCGTGCCCCTGAGTCGACGCACACTGCTGGCCGGAGCGATCGGCGCCGTCACCGTGCACGGCACCGCAACCGCAGCGCCCCTTGATCCCTCGCTCCCCGAGCACTACCGCCGCGTCCGGAAAGCCCTCACCGGGCAGGACTCGCTGCTGGGACCGGCCGAGGTCATCGGCGGCATCGACAAGCAGTTCCGCGCCATCGTCTCCACCCTCGGCAACGCCACCGGTGAACTCCACTCGCAGCTCGCCGCAGTCGCTGCACGCTTCGCTGAAACACAGGGCTGGCTCCAGGACGACATCGGCAACACCTCCGGCGGACAGACCTGGACCACGCGAGCCCTGGAGCTCGCGACCGTCGCCGGCGCGACCGACATCGCCGCGTACATCCTGATGCGGCGTTCCCAACAGGCCGTCACAGCCGGAGACGGCGGGATGGCGGTCACGATGGGCCAGGCAGCGGCCCGTCAAGCGGTGTCGAATCGGGTTCGCGCCGCGGCGTTGCAGCAGCAGGCCCGCGGACACGCGCTCATGGGCGATGAGCCAGCGACGCTGGATGCAATGGAGAAGGCGCTCGGGCTGACCGGATCGCTGGAGCCGGTGGACGTGGACACGCTGGCGCCCTGGTGCACCGCTGACTACGTCTACGCGCAGCGCGGTGCCGCGCTTCTGGCGCTGGGGAAGCCGCGTGCGGCGGTGGAGTCCTACGAGCAGGCGCTCGCCGAGTGGCCGGTTTCGTACCGGCGGGAGCGTGGCCTGCACATGGCGCGGCAGGCGCGTGCGCTGGTTGCGGCCGGAGATCAGGACGGTGCGATGTCAGTGGGCCGGGAGGCGCTGGTGATCGCGGCGGAGACGGGATCGAGCAGGACGTTCGCCGAGCTCGCCGAGGCGGCGGGTGCGGCGTCGATGCAGTGGTCGGACGAGTCGGTGCGGGACTTCCGCACGGCAGTGGAAGCGGGGAGGACGAGTTGAGCATCAGCCTGGACGAGCTGGCCGGTCGCGACGGATGGGCTGCGGCGCACGCAGAGGGGCGGCCGTTCGTCGTCTACAAGTACGCGGCGACGCTGGATGGTCGTTCGGCGGCGGAGGACGGCACGAGCCAGTGGATTACGTCTGCGACTGCCCGCGGCGAAGGGCACGTTCTGCGTGCAGCCTGCGGGGCGGTGCTCGTCGGTTCCGGCACGCAGCAGGCCGACGACCCGAGCTTGACGGTGCGCACCGACGACGAGCGTGTGCCGGAAGACCGCCGTCACCCGTGGCGGATCGTCCTCGACACCCACGCACGCACGAAGGCCGACGCGAAGATCGCCGACGGGCAGTCTCCGACGCTGCTCCTGACGAGCCCGGACGCCGACACGAGCCACCTGGACGGCTCCCCCGTCGAGATCGAGCGCATCCCTGCCGGGGACGACGGACTCGACTTGAAGGCCGCCCTGGAGGCGATCTACCGACGCGGGCACGAGGCACTCATGGTCGAGGGAGGGCCGACGGTAGCCGCTTCGCTGATCTCAGCGGGACTGGTGGATCAGGTGGTCGCCTACATCGCCCCGGCGATCCTCGGTCGTGGACGCGCCAGCCTCAACGGCGGCAGCATCACGACGATGGCGGACATCCTGCGGCTGGAGACGGTGAACGTGGAGCCGATCGGCCCGGATGTGCGGATCGTCGCCCGGGTGGGGAGCTGATCGTGGACGAGATCCCGGCTGACCTGTACGACGCCGCGCCTGTCGAGCGTGCACGCCGTTCGACTGAGCTGATCGCCGAGGTCGCAGCGGAGCGGGACAACGTCATGCGCATCCGCCGCCACGCACTCGCGGAACTGGTTGCCTCAGGCATGACGCAGACGGAGATCGCGCAGCAGACCGAGCTGAGCCGTGCCCGCATCGGGCAGATCCTCGATGACTGACCCTGCCGTCGCCGCTGCGGTCATCGTGCGCCGCGGCCGTGTCCTCCTCGTCCGGCGCCGGCGACCGGAGGGCGAGCTGGTGTGGCAGTTCCCGGCGGAGAAGCTGGAGCCGGGCGAGTCGCCCGTTCAGGCCGCGATCCGGGAGACGCTGGAGGAGACGACGCTGACGGTGTCCGAGCTCAAGGTCCTCGGCGACCGCATCCACCCGAAGACGGGGCGCGAGATGCACTACGTGGCGTGCGAGGCCGCCAGCGGGTTCGCGGCGATCGGCGACGAAGAAGAGCTGGCCGCAGTCGCTTGGGCACGGCGGGACGAGCTCGCCGAGTACGTGCCGTACGGGTTCTACGGGCCGGTGCAGGAGTACCTGGACGACGCGTTGGCGACGCCAGTGGCGGCCGAGTAAGGCCCCGCACGCACAACGGCCCCGCTCCGAGATGGAGCGGGGCCGTTGTCGTGATTCCAGATCAGCCTTGCCCGCGCTGTTGGCGCCTCCGCCATGCCGCCTGCTCGCGCTGCCGCTTCTCCTTCTCCAACTTCTCCTTTAGGTCCCCGACCCCGTATGCAGCCTTCGCGGCGAGGTTCTCGACCACTCCCCCATCGTGCAAACCATAGTCATTTGCGGCACGAATGAGTGCTGACACTGACGCCGCCTGGACAGCCGGCGCCCACTTCGCCAAGAGCTCCATCAGCTCGGGGAAGGTGTCGACCTTGAGGAACGGAGAGAACTGAGCCGCATCTGCGACCTGGAGCAGGTACCCATGCTTGCCCTGCCAGGTCTTGATGCCCAAGTCTCCTTCGCCGTCGCCGATGGAGAAGAACTCGTTCCAGCCCTGGTCCTTCATCTCCTTCGCAACGTCTGCGTCGTCTGGCAGTCGGCTGTAGAAGTCCCAGTTCTCCCAGCGGCCGTCCTTGAGCTGACGGTCGCCGAGATCGTCGTTGTCGCTGTTCGTCACGCTATTTCCTCCTTGGGAAAACCACCGTCGTAGTCGGGGCGCCTCAGCGACTCCATCTGGGGTGGACCTGCCCCATGTCCGACACCAGGGCCTCTTGGAGCACGTTCTGCGCCAGGCTCTTCGCCATCGGGTCCGGGTCATCGCCGCGCTCGCTGAGGGCCGCTTGCTCGCGGAACCAGTCGGCGGTGACCGCAACGACCATTGGGTTGTCGAGTGTCGGGTGGTCCTTCTCGTCGGCGGCGCGACGGAGGAAGTCGTGCAGTGGTTCGCCCACGCTCACGTGAGTGCCCTCTCGGGGAGGGGCTGCCTGGTCGGCGGCCGTTGATCCCGTATCGGCGAAGGACTGAGAAGCGCTACACGTCAGCGGTCGAGTGCCCGCACGAGCAGGTCCTTGATCTCGGACACGGACTCCTCGATCGACCGCACGCGTGCGTTGGTGTCGTCGTGGCTGCGGGCGAGGCGCTCTTGGCCGACCTCGACTACTCGGAGCTGGTCGGCGTGGTCGCGCTGGTTCGCGCCGAGCGCGTTGACCGCGGCGAGCACGGCTCGGTAGTCGGCCTGCGACGCTTCGAGTGCGGCGATGCGCGCTTCGAGGTCGGCGAGGGTCGTCATGGCCGTGATGGTAGCGGACCCCGGACATGCGAAGGCCCCGCCGGATGGGCGGGGCCAGGGGTCGCCGGTCAGCTGCGGTCGGATGGTGTCCGTTCCGGGATCCGCCTCCAGTCGTGATCGTCATGGTCGTGTACCGGAAGCGAGCACCGGTAGTGCACCGACATGATGACGCCCCGGTCCTCGATGCGGGTGCATTCCGCACCGCACACTGCCGCCGCCTTCGGCTGGCCCTCGTGCTCTGACTCGCACAGCTCCGCGTCCTCCTCGTCGTCATAGCTCGCGCTGCACGTGCCGCACCCCCAGGCGTCGTTCACCTGCCCGGCCATCTCGTCCTCCTTGCCGCTCGTTCGGCGGCTCGTGCCCCGACTAGGTCCGAACCTGGATCACACCCATGAGGGCCGGGGCCGCAGGTCAGTCCGCGTACGGCGCGATTACGCCACCCCCGTGATCACAGCGGCGACCGCGATGCAAACCCGGTGCGCCCACTGATCCAGCAAGTAGGCGCCACCCAACGGCGGAGCCAGCCGGTAGAACTCGCCCTTCCCGATCCGCTCCATCGCTGCGGCGAACCACGGGCGCCGGTCGATGACGAGGTGGGTCGCAGCCGAAAACGCCTGCCCCAGCAGGAACCCGGCCGGGGTGAACGTCACGCCCGGCAGCAGCCCGGCGAGCAACACCACCGTCGCGGTGCACACCGTGTAGGTGCCGACGTGCCCGAGCAGTGACCGCCACGACGTGCCCTTGTCCCGGGCCTGCCGCGAACTCTGCATGGGGTGATCCCCGGTGTCGTGGCCGATGCGCATCGCGAGGTACACCGCGAGGATCGTCAGCGTGATGGTCGTGTTCACGCCGCCGCCTCTTGCTTGATCATTCGCACCCAGTGCTCGCCGATGCCGGCGAGATGAACAACGTCTGCGACCGGGACGCCGTCATCGACCAGGTCGCGAACGCGCACCCGGAGGTCGGCCGAGATGTGCGGACGTTGCCGCCTGCCGTGCATCAGCGCGACCCGCTCCGGGGGCGGCGGGGGCGTGCCCATCCCCCGCCGCTCCTCTGGGGTCAGACCGCCGCGGACCGCGGTCCGGTCACGCTCCTTCAGTGCGGCCGCCAGGCACTCGGCGGCGACGGGGCATCGGTGGCAGATCGCCTTCCCCATCTCCGCGGCCTTGGCGCCGGCTCCCTTGTAGGACACCGGCATGAACAGTTCCGGGTCCTCGTCGCGGCAGGCCGCGTCGGCCCGCCAGTCCTGTGAAACCATTTCCTCACTCCTTCCGGGAGTAGGGGGTCGGGTGGGCCGCGAAACTCAACCCGACCCCCGCCGTGGTCAGTACTCGTTGTCGTTCACGATTCGGGCAATCTCCAGCGCCGCAGGATCCGGCTCGCCCTCGTCGTCCACGCAGTCGGTCAGCAGGTCGGCGATCAGCCCCGCCGGGACGTTGACGGACTGGCAGTCCGCCAGGCGCAGCAACGCCCGGCTGATCTCGTCGCTCACTTCTCCTCCTCGAACAGGTGCTCAACCCGCTGTTCCACATCCCGAACCAGCTGGTCGATTGCGCGCAGGCTCGTGGCGCTCGGCAGAACGGGGACGGGAAACCAGCTGTATCGGGGTCCGCCGCTGCGCTCGGCGCGCCGCTCGAGCTTCTCCACGACTGCCGTCACGGTCTCCACGTCGGGCACGAACGCGATCAGCGACCCGTAGTCCCCTGCGGTGATCAGAAACGCGGTCTCATCCGCGGGCGGTTCGGTCATCACCGGTACTCCCGCGCAAGCACCCGCACTTGCCAGGTGCTCTCGTCGTGCTTCAGCCAGCGCCCGTCCGGGACGTACCCCCAGTCGCGGAGCTGCTGGCGAGCGAACGTCCGGGAATTCGAGACGCAGAAGAACACTCCGCTCTGCACCTCGCGGGGGCCGTATTTGACGACCAGCTCGATCTCGTCCAACCCGACCGTCAGGAACGCATCCATTTCCTCTTCCTCCTACGCCTCGTCCAGGTGCGCGACCCAGTTGCCGGGCAGCGTCGCTTTCCACTGCACGCGCTCAGCGCTGTCCACGGCGAGCCAGTCGACGAGGCGTTCCGACGCCTGCGCCAACACGTCCTCGGTGCTGCCGTTGGCGCGCCATGCCTTCACGTTGAGCCGCCTCCCTTGCGCGTCGTTGGTCTCCAAGTCGGCCATGCTGCGGCTGATGGAGAGAAGTGCGGTCGTTGCCTTCATTGACGCTCCTCACGAAATCATCGTGTAGCTACACGATAGCGGGCGCATGTAGCTACACGCAAGCACGTTGTACGATCAGCATGTAGCTACACACGAAGAGGATGGCCATGGAGAAGGACACCCACACCAAGCCGCGTCAGATCCGCATCCCCGATGCCGACTGGCAGGAGTTCGAGGAGGCCGCCGCGCAGGCGGGGACGACGCGGTCAGCGTTGGTCCAGGACTTCGTCCGCTGGTACCTGCGGAGGGAGAAGGCGAAGCTGCCGCGGAGACCTACCCCCGCCGCTCCACAACATCCCCGTGAGGAGTCATCCACGCCTCAACCTGAGCAGAAGTAGGACGCCACTCCAACTCCCCGCGGGACAGGTGCAGCTCCAGATCACGGACCACGGAGGTTGCCGCGATCTCGCGGGGGATCTCCGACTTGATGTAGTCCACCAGTGCTGTTGCGACGATCTCCCGCAACAGCAACGGATCCACTCCACTGATGTCCATGGGGTCGAGGATGCCGCACCTGCCCGACAACGTCACGACTCCTCGTCATCCGGCACCGGCACGTTCGCCCACGCCTCGGCGCAGTCCCGCGCCCACCTCAACGCGACATGCGAGCGGCCCTCCTCGATCTCCTGGGCGATCCCGCCGAGAATGCCGCCGATGGTCGTGTACGTGCACTGCTGCTCCGGGGTCCACTGCTCCCCGCACGACGGGCAGGAGTAGGCCGAGCCCCACTCGGCCGTGCCGAACTTGGCGAGGTCGCAGTCCGCGCACTCCAGCACCGGGACCCGCGACGGGAAGCTCAGCACCTCGGCGCTCACGATTCCTCCCCTGCCATCTTCTTGCCGTGACGGATCAGGATCTGCACGGCCGCAGCGACCTCCGCTGGCTCGGCCAGATACGGCAGATCGAACTGCTTGGCATAATCACCCAACGCGTCACGCGTGGAGTGCGGAACCCAATACCACCCAAGGCCGGTGAAATCGTCCTGACCCTTCGGCTCGTCGTGCTCATCGCAGCGCCACACCACGTACAGGCCGTAGGTAGCCCACCCCAAGGGGCCGTCACTGTAGGACTCTCGGGCGATCTCGATGGTGAAGTCCCAGCCTTCCTCCCTGCCTCCGCTCGCGACGTTGATCCCGCGTTCCGCGAGTTCCTCGGCGACCGCATCGAAGTAGGCGTCGGCGGGCATTCCATCCTCGCGCTGCCACTGGCTCAGATTGCTTTTCACGCTGCCTCCTCCTCGGCCGTCTTGCCTTCCGCCGGGTCCAGGCCCAGCATGTCCAAGAGCCCCGCCAGGTCGTCCGCGTCCTTCGCCAGAGATGCCGTCGCACGAACCGCTCGCTGACGTTCCTCCAGCGACGGTTCGCGCACCGGTCCCACGCCCTGCGTCGGGTTGTCGCCGTACTCGCCGCTCATGCCGTCATCTCCTCGTTGTTGCCGTCAGCCTGGAACCATCCGCCGTCGGCCAGCAGCGCGTGCACCTCAGCCTCGGGCAGGTTGGACATGCGCTGCACCCACTCCTCGGCCTCGACGTCCTGCGGGTGCTGCCCGGTGAGCAGCGCAACGAAGTTGGCGAGCGTGCACGTCACCCACTGCTGGCCCGGATCACCGACGCCGCGACGCTTGTGGACAACGACCCCGGCGACCGCGTCGTCGTTTCCTCGCTCGGTCTCGGCCTCGGCTGCCCACCCAGCAAGATCGGCGCGAGCGGTGTCCTTGCACTCAATGACTACTCGACCACCGCGAAGTGCGGGGGACAGCCGGACTCCACCGATGTCGCCACGGTCCTTAGCCCCGCTCTTGGGGCGCCGATCAACGCGGTCGTCGTAGTACTCGGCGAGATAGTCAGCGACGGCGCGCTCAAAGCGGGCGCCGGCGGACTTCGCCGAGCGGCGAGTGCGTTTACGAGTGGTCACGACGCTGCACCTGCCTTGGAATCAAAGGTTTCCGCAGTAGCCGACATGGCGAGCACAGCTAGCGCGACGTTGCCGTAGACCGGGTAGAAGGCGTGCGGGTGATCGTTCGCGTACTGCGCGCCGACCTTGTTGATCCAGCGTTCGCCGTTGCGCATCTCCCGCTGGATGAGGATCGCGATTGGTTGGGGCAGAACTTTGGGGGCGTGCTGTCGGGCTTGGGACAGCAGGTTGATCGCGCTCATGCCTTCCGTTCCTCCCGCTTCAGCTTCTCCAGCTCCGATGCGACCTCGGCCATCAGGGCGGTTTGGCCTTCGGGCACCCACGACATCGCTTCAACTGCGGGCAGTCGACGGAGCAGCCGGCGGTACAGGTCCTCGCCTCGCTCGGTCGTCCGAAAGCCGTCGTCGCTGGGCTCGATCAGGCCGAGCCGGATGGCCTCAGCCTGATACCGGTAGAGGTGTCGACGATCATTGCCCTCCGCGGCGCAGATGACGACGTCTGCGATGTGTGCGTCGGCCCACGAGTAGTACATGTTCTCCTCGTCTCTTTCTTCGGGGGTAGCGCCCGCCGCCACCACGACGGCGGGCATCGAGCTCAGAAACCGGCGACCTTCACGGCCTTGCGGAGGATCGCCTCGTGGTCGAACGCCAAGCCCTCGTCCACCGCCTCGTCGGCCAGTCGCCACGCGGCCTCGCGGGCGTCGTCCATCGCAGTCGGATCGGTCATCTCGTTGACCCGTGCCATGAACGCCTCGGTGACGACATCGCCCCGCGGGTCGCGTCCTGGGGTGTCGTAGCGCCCGACCCGCAGCAGGTCGGCTTTCGACGCCGGCACACCGGTCTCCTCACCGAGCTCGCGGACGGCGGCGTCGATGTGCTCCTCGCCGTCTTCGACGAAACCGCCGGGCAGCGCCCAGCGGCCAGCGAACGGCTCCCACTTCCGTTGCACCAGCAGCACGCGCAGCTCCCCGCGCTGGTCGAGGTGCAGCAGCACCATGTCCGAGGTGCGCTTCGCGCTCACTTGCCGCTCCCGAAGTTGAAGTAGTTGTCGCCGTGATTGACGCCGTTCACCACGCCCACCCGGGCGTTGCCCGAGATCACGGGCCCCTGCACCACGTCGCCGTTGATCTCTCCGGCCTGGACAACCTCGTCCGCAGCGCCGCTGTTCTCGTTGGTCACGTCCCTGTCGCTCACGCCGTGGTCCTCTCGATCTCGTCCGGCTCGACCTCGTCCTCGGTGAACCGCGCTCCGTCCCAACGGACGATCAGCCGCGGCTGATCGATGTCCTCGTTCGCCTCGCCACCCGGCTCAATCCGGCCGCTGATGCGACCCTCGTGGTCCGCCCATCGCAGCGACCGAACCCGGTCGCCCACGGTGAAATCCATGCCGTGCTCCTCTCGTTCTGATCTGGCCGGATCAGGGGTAGATGACGCCGTCGCCATCGCATTCCCCGCAGCCCTCTCCCCAGCAGTCACAGGGGAGAATGCGGGGCTCGTCGTCCGCGTCCTCGATGCGGACGACGGGTTCCGCCTCAGTCGGAATTCCTTCATTCATGCCGATCTCCTTCAGTTTCTGATCGGGCGGACAGCGCACCGACCGGGGCCGATGCACCACCCTCGCGATCAGGACTAAAAGGGAGGTTCATCGGAGAAGTTGCTGCTGGGAGGCGCGGATCCCCACGACTCACCAGCGGACGCACCCTTGCCAGCGCCTCGCTCGACCTTGCTCACCTTCGCCGTCGCGAACCGCAGCGACGGGCCAATCGAATCGATGAGCAGGGAGGTCGCCGACCGCTTCTGCCCCGACTCCTTGTCCTCCCACTGGTCCGTCTTCAGCCGACCGGTGACGACGACCTCCATCCCGCGGGACAGGGACTCCTGGACGTACTCGGCGGTGTCGCCGAACACGGTGCCTCGCACGAAGAAGACGTCGCCGTCTTCCCACTCGTTCGTCTGCTTGTTCCTGCGGCGGGCGTTGAACGCCAGCGGCACCGTCCCTACTGCCGTTCCGGACTGGGAGAAGCGCACTTCCACGTCTCCGGTGAGTCGTCCGACTCCGGTCATCGTCGGCAGGCTCATGCCTGCACCTCCTCGTCGTCGCCCGCGATGAGCGGGATCAGCTGGTATCGCTTCGTGTCCGGGTCGATCTGCCGCCAGATGCCGCCCCACAGCCCGAGCGCCCGATCCGTTGTGGCCGCCGCGCCGCACTGAGCCCGCACCGGGCAGTGAGCACACGCCCGGCGAGCGGTTTCCCGGACGCGCTCCGGAATGCCGCGTTCCCCGTCAGCCGCGAAGAACCCGTCGTCGAACTCCGACAAGGGCGCGAGGTCGGAGCACATCGCCCGCTCGGTCCACGACAGGTCCACCTGGGCGTCGCCGCGGGCGGGCGTCATCGTGTTCGCGGCGTTCGTCTTGGCTCGAAGTCGAGCAGTCCGGTTCCGCGACGTCTCGCGCTTGCAGGTGCGGCAGCGGAAGCCGCCGGCTCCCCGGGGGATCGCGTTGTCCCCGACGAGTTCGTGCCCACGGGCGCAGGTCGGGGTGATGGTGGCGGTCATCTCGCACCACCACGGCGAAGGAAGCTGGCGCGGCGGGCCATCGACCGGAGCGCGGTGGACAGCGCGGCTGCACGTCGCTCCGCCTTCTCGGCGCGCTCGCGGTACTGCTGCATCCGAGCGCCGACCTTGCCCGAGATCGGTGATCCGGGCGTCAACGGCCAAACCTCAGCCGCAGCCAAGGCTGCTTCCGCTCGCTCCGCCCGCTCCTGCCACATCTCGGCGGCGGAGGCGTTCAGTCGTGCCACGGCGTCCAGCGCCTCGGCGCGCTGATGCTGCTCGTCCCATCCGCGTGCGACGATGTCGATGGTTTCCCACAGCTTCTCCGGCGGCAGGGGCGCAATGGCGTCCTCGTCCTTGGGGTCGTAGAGCTGGGTCATCGCGACACCTCCGACTTCCACTCGATGCCGAGCTGGGCGCCGATGCCGCGAACCTCCGCGCACGGGAAGCACGGGCCGCTGTGGCGGGCGCACTCCTCGTGCTGGTACTCACCCGCGTTGTCCTCGGTGCAGCAGTGCCTGCACACGCTGTAGACGCGTGTGCAGGTCAGCCCGAGATCTTCGACGAGGCGCACGTCCGGGTGGTCGTACACCGGGTGCCACAGGTCGGGGACGGTTTCGTAGTGCTCGTGCCCGCACTCCTCGTAAATCGGATACTCGCCGTGCCGGTCGAGGACCCGGATCAGCGGTGCGCCGAGCTGGTCGGCGGAGCGGTGGACCATCGAGAGCCGGACAACCTCGTCGCGGACTGCCTGGATGTACTCGTTCGGGGTCATCGGCCGTTTCTCCTGTCTCAGGACACACGTGTCCTGTGGTCGGAATTCGGATTGATCAGAAAATTGCGGTCAGGCAGCCGGATTGAGCGGCAGGTGAATCTCGTGCTCACCCTCGAAATCGCAACGGTCCAGCGCCCACAGCCGTTGGCAACTCTCAGAGCAGAAGTCGTCCGATACCGATGCCTCCGGGCGCGGATCCCCGCAGTAACCGCAGAACTCCGCCGGGCTCACGCCGCACGCTCCACAACCCCAGCGACCATCGAGCGCAGCTGCTCGACCGGAACAACCGCCGAGCCCGCATCCGCCGGCACCCCGAGTTCGTCGGGAGACCGTGGCGACAGCATCAGGATTCGCAGCCGCGCCCCGCTGATCAGGCCGTCCACGACGAGCTCCGTGCTCGCGGTCCGGCGGCGGGCCACGACGTAGGGCTGGTGCATTACGGCGATCCACTGGAGCAGGCGGGCAACGTCCTCCGGGCCGCGGCTGAGGATCTGCGCGGTCCACTCCCCCGCGTCGGCCGCGAGGCCCACGATCTCCGGGAGGGCCGGGTGCACGGCGAGCACCTCGCCGAGCGCGGACATCAACCGCTGCTGCGGGTGACGGTGAATGTGCGTGACGGTCATGACTCCTCCTTGATTCCCAGTTCGCGGGCGATGACGAATTGGATCGATTGGGCGGCGCATAGTGCGCAGTCCGGTTCGCCCCGCCCTCCGCAGGCGTGAGCGTTGGTGTCGTGAAGGTCGCCGTCTCCGCACATTTCCCCGGCTAGGTCCAGTACGGCGCGGAGGGCTCGCGTCATCACGAGGTAGTTCTCCGCAGCCACGAACTCACCGCCGTCACGGGCGACCAGCACGTTGTCATCAAGGTCGGTGCGGATCGCGACATTCAGGTCAGTCATCGACCCTCACCCCCACCGCGGTCGCGATTTCGGCCCGAAGCTGATCGGCATACGCCGCAGCCAGCCCTCCGTGGCTCTCCATGGCCGGGAGCAGGTCCAGTACTGCGCGGAGTGCATTCGCCCGCTCCGTAGCGCGGTCCTCCGTCACGTCCTGGTCGTCGTCGGTGACGTAGTGAGTGGTCAGTTCCGCACGTATCGCGGTATCCAGGTCAGTCATCACTTCGGCTCCACTGAAATGCACTCGGTAGGCAACTGGCCCTTCATGAAGTATTCCCAGAAGTCGTCGAAATCCTCATCG
Organism: Saccharopolyspora sp. 6V; assembly: GCF_020176785.1. NCBI lineage: Bacteria > Bacillati > Actinomycetota > Actinomycetes > Pseudonocardiales > Pseudonocardiaceae > Saccharopolyspora > Saccharopolyspora sp. 6V. Next base: position 72,290 of record NZ_JAIUKB010000025.1, read on the forward strand.
GCGTTCTGCTTCATGGCCGCAGCGATACCCGCCGGGGACATGTCATCCAGGAACAACACCCACGTCGGGATGCTCACCTCGTACACGCACGTCACGCGAAACGTCTCCCTCTTCATCACGCCTCCTCAAACTCGAATGTCATCTGCGGGCCACGGGCGATCCGCGCCTCCGCTTTCGCTTGCAGTGCTTCGGACTTGCACTCCTGAAGCGCCACCCACACCGGGCTCGACCGCTGCCGCTCGGCAACGCGGTCTGCGCATTCGGCGGGACGAACACACCGCCACTCCGCGACATCCGCTTCGGAGCCGCACGACAGGCACCGCTCCGGCGACGGGCAGCAGGTGCACACCAGGACCCCGCACACCCCGCCGTGGACAGCGCCAGGGCAACGAGCGTGATCACCGGCGGCGCAGAAGCCGCAACGGAACGGGCGGCGGGCGCTCACAACGCGCCCTCTCCACCGACCGCGAACCTCCGCGGCCCCCGAGGCGTTTTCGCCGCCTCGCCCTGGGCGATGACCTCCCACTCCCGGATGTCCCGCCACTGCCGCCAGCCGTAGTGCAGCGGCGACGGCTCACGGCCAACAACCTTCCACGAATCGGTGCCCACGTTGACCACCACGACACCGGACCGCGGGTCACGCCGGAACTGGCCCAACGGCTGCTCCAGGGACACCTGCGAACCGCAGTACGCGGCGGAGTCGGTGGCCTGCTCAGCGAGCGACCATGCGGCACGCATCGCCACATCCGGATGCCCGGTCCACACCCGCACAGCACTGTCCCGGTCGCCGTAGGTTCCGACGGCGACGCTCACCACGTCGCGGGATTCGCGATTCGCGCAGATCCACTGCTCGGTCATCTGGCTACCTCCACGTTCCGATGCGATGCATCTTGTGGCCAGGGGCGGGCGAGTGATCGGGGCAGTAGTGGCGTCGGCCGTGGCCGACCCAGATCGACCAGCCCTCGGTGCGGGCTCGGTGCTCGTAGTGGTCGCGCCCATCGAATTGCGGCATTTCGGGTCCAGTGATGGCCGCGTCGCATCCGGTTCCGTTGCACGTGATCCCGGAGATCACGACGTTGATTCGCTCGCTCACTTCGCCACCTCCCGGACTCGCAGGCGGAACCCGCGCTTCGTCAGCTCCTCCGTGCAGTCCCGGAGCTGGCCGTCCGGCTCCAGTCCGAGATCCCGCAACGCCACCAGCAGCCGGTGGGCCGCCATCCGCGACGAGCCGCCCCGGGACAGCGGAACGAACTCCGGGATGGGGTGCTCGACGCCCTCGTGGACCAGAACGCTGTCGCCCCGCAACTGGGTGAACTCGGCGGTGACCTCCACGTAGGCGCTCATCACGCCACCCCGTTCAGCAGGTCCGCCAGGCGCTGCGCCGCGGCGAGCTCCCGGAACTCCACCGGCAACTCGTAGCCCCCGCGCACCACGGCGAACGCCTCGTAGCCGTGCTCGACGCGGGCCGTCTCCCGCGACAGTCCGAACTCGGCGGCGTACAGCTCGGCCAGGTGCAGCTCGTGGTTCAGCAGCGCGGCCTTCGCCTGCTCGGGGCTCGTCGCGCTCCGGCCGTCGAACGCGGCGTCCACGACGCGCTCCAGCCAGTCGCGCTGTGCCTCAGCGGCGACCAGCGGGTGGGCCTGCGCCCGGTAGATGTCGTCGGCAGTGACGCCGATGTCGGTGATGGTCATTCGGGGCTCCTCGGGGTGCCTCTGGGGTGATGTGTCCACTCTATGTCATCAAGTGTAATCAACGCAAGCCCGAGTTGACACCAGAAGCCGAAAACGGCCCCCACCCGCAGGTGAGGGCCGCCGAAGACGCAAGGAGAGCTACGTGCTCGGCACCAGGTACATCCGACTCAACCGAGCCTGACGCGCACGCGGCCTCGGTGGATCCGGCTCATCCGGGTCCGCGACCATGCGAGCGATCCGATCCAACATCACGCCACCCCCCGCATCGGCTCGACCTGGCGGCTCAAGTTCGCCACGCGGGCATACTGCGGCGACCACGCCAGCGACACCGAACCCGTTCGCCCCTGCCGGTTCTTCGCCACAATCACCTCCAGCTCGGACGCCGCCTTCACCTCCGACGACTCGTCGTGATGCAGCAGCAGAACCTTGTCCGCGTCCTGCTCAATCGCCCCCGACTCACGCAGATCCGCCAGCGTCGGCTTCTTGTCCTGACGCTGCTCCGGGCCGCGGTTGAGCTGCGACACCGCGATCACCGGAACCTGCAGCTCCTTCGCCAGGAGTTTCAACCCGCGGGAGAACCCAGATACCTGCTGCTCTCGGGAGATCCGGGAGTCCGTCGCGTGGGTCAGCTGCAGGTAGTCCACGACCACCAACCCCAGCCCCCCGCTGGCTCGGGACAGGTCACGAGACGCTGCGCGGATCCCAGCCCCTCCGATCGTCGCGTCATCGATGATCCGCATCGAATACTCCTCGAACCTCTCCCCCGCACGGTCGAGCCGCTGCAGGTCAAGGTCATTCAACGTCCGCGCCTCGATCGGCCCCAGATCCACGCTCCCCAGATTCGCCAGACACCGGTCCGTGATCTCCTGCTTCGACATCTCCAAGCTGAAGAACACCGACGTCAACCCCTGCTCCGCAACGTTCATCGCGGCGTTGAGCGACAACACCGACTTCCCCACACCCGGCCTCGCGGCCACAACGATGAGCTGGCCCGGCTTCATGCCCCCAGTCAGGCGGTCCAGGTCCAGCAGCCCCATCGGGGTCGACGGAGACGCCGGCGACCGGTACGACGCCAGCGCTTCCTTCACCAGCTCGGCGGGTTCCGCGACCTCGACCCCCTTCTTCTTGCCGCTCTCCGCCTCGTCGATCATGTCGCGCATCGACTCGAAGAGCTCGTCAAGCTCGGTCTCATCCGCAGCCGCGTACGCCATGCGCCCGATCCGCGTACTCAACTCGATCGAGCGGCGCAGGAACGCCTTCTGCGCCACGATCTCCGCCATGTCCGCGGCATCCCAGCCCACCGGGACGAACCCGATGAGATCCATCAGGTAAGCCGCGCCACCGACCCGCTCCAGCTGTCCCCGACGCAAGAGCTCTTCCGACACCGAGATCGGCGAGATCGACTCCCCGGCCGCGTCCATGTCGCAGAGCGCCTCGAACACGGCACGATTCCGAGGCGAATAGAAGTCATCGGCAGTGACCACGGCCGCAACCTCGGCCAGCGCACGAGACGACTGGATCGCAGCCCCCAGGGCGGCGCACTCGGATTCCTTCGACTGCGGCGGAAGCTTCTCCTCGGTCATGGCTTCCTCCTGTTCGGGCCGTCGAGGACGACACGGTTCGACATCTGGGCGATGCGGTCGGTGACTCGGTCGCCGAGGTTGGCCCGCAGCTCGGTGGTCGACAGGTTCGAGGTGAGGATGGTGGGCATGCGGCGCTCGTAGCGGTGATTGATCAGCCGGTAGTTCTGCTCCTCGACCCACTCAGATGCCTTGCCGGTTCCGATGTCGTCGAACACGAGCACGGTGGCGTTCGCGAACGACGCGAAGACCTCCTCGGAGTCCACGCCGTGGCGGGGGCGGAGCTGGGCGTAGAAGTCGGCTGCGGACACGTGCATCCACGAGCACGCGACGCCGGAAGCGCCAAGAGCTCTGAGAGCGCCGTAGGCTTGATGAGTCTTGCCGCGGGACACCGGGCCTAGCAACAGCAGCCACGGGCCGCGTGTGGCCGCTACAAGCCCGCCAGGGCGGTCCTGCCGCTCCACTGCCTCACGGACGATCTGCCGGACCCACTCGACGACCTTCGGGTGGTCGGCGGCAGCGTCCGCGAACATCTCCGGGATTCCGGCCTCCAGCACGGCGGACCGCTCCCGCGCCCACTTCACCCAGTGCGGATCGACGTCCACGCCTGGGATGTCCTCGATGGTGATGATGCTCGGGTCGGTCATCACAGGTCCTCGTAGTAGCCGGAGGTGTTCTCCGGGTCGCGGTACGGCTGGTAGCCGCCGGAGACGGCACGGAGCTTCGGTGCCGGCGGTTCGTCGGTCCACCGCTCACCGTTGAGCCACGTGCTGGCATGGGGGATGTACTGCTTGTCGCGACCTTCCCGGCTCCAGAGTTCGGCCCATCGCTGGGCTTCGGACACCAGGTGGTCGGCGTCATGCGCCTTCATGGCCTTCTTCCACGCCTTCAGCGCGTCGGCCTTGCCGTCCTTGCGGGGGTAGGTGGACCAGAAGGTGGTGAAGGTTTCGTCGCTCGGGAGCGGCGCAGCCGCGGCGCTTCCCTGTTCCTTTCCCTTCCCTGTTCCCTGTTCCTTTCCTTTCCTTTCCCCCGGTGAGTCCTCAGTGAGCACTCCCTGAGTCATCACTGAGTCACTATCTCCGCTGGTCAGGGGTGCAATCTGCCCGGAATCAGGCGCCGGAAGCTTGCTCGGGGTCGGACGGTTGATTTTCTGGTGCTCACGCCACCCGTTGATCTGTAGGTATGAGCGCTCCCCGACCGTGTAGTGAGTGATCAGTGAGGACTCAGTGAGCGCCTGAACGTCGCCGTCGATGTCCCCGGAGGTGCGATCAGACAGCGGCCACACATCGGCCTTCACCAATCGCGGGTCGTACTCGCAGCGCCCCTCGTCATCGCAGTGAGTCCACAGTCCAATGAACGTCAGCCGCTGCTCGTAGGTGAGCTTGTCGATCGTGCGGGAGCGGAAGAAGTCGGGCTTGATCGTTCGGATGCGGGCCATCACTGCACCTCCTTGGCGGCTGCCCCTGCGGTTTCGGAAGACTCGTTTAGGCTGTCCATCAGCCGTTCCTTCGTGAGAGTTGGTCGGCCAGGCCCTCGGGGCGGTGGAGTCGCCTCCGGGGGCCGCTCGCTGTCGTGGTCGTTCACGTCGGCCCCCTTCGTCGGCCTGAACTGGTGTTTTCGTGCTGCGCGGGACTTCACACCACAGGGGTCGGCATCGGCGCTCGGACTTCCGCAACGACCCTGTCCTGATGTCGTCCAGCTAGGTGCGGATGACCGGCATGACCAGCTGGGTCACTCGTCGTCAGGCCAGCGAGTCGCGCACAGCCCGGATCAGGAACTCGGCGGCAGGCGGAGTCACCGCGTTGCCGAGGAGCTTGACCTTCTCCCGCTTCGTCCCGAGCAGCTTGTAGCTATCCCCGAACGCCATCGCGTTCTGGATCTCGCTCGGCGTGAGCATCCGGAAGGTGCAGTCCTCAACCGTCGGCGCGGGGCGCGGCGGCTCGATCACGTCCCGCACGAGCATGTGGTGGTTGCCCGAGGCGGTGACCGTGGCCAAGGGCTCGGACACGTGCCGGGCGGTCGATCCGCCGCCGCGGAGTTCGGCGACGAACGCCAGGCCAACCCGGTCGTGCGTCGTCATCGTCGGAAGCGGGCGGTTCGACAGTTGTGCCGTGCCGGTCCGGTAGTACGGCACCACGAGCGCGGTCTCGTTCCGTGTCGTCTGCGTCCGGATCGGCGCCGACGTCAGCCGCGCCTCCTTGCCATCGCGCCCTTCGACGGGAACGAGTAGGCCCTCCGTCTCCCTCGTCGTCCTGGCGCGCATCGGCTCGTCGATCGGAGACGTCGACAGGTTCCACGTCCCGCCAGCAGGCACCAGCTGCGGCATCGTGGCGAACTTCGCAAGCCCGGTCTGAATTCGGCGCATGGTCGCCGGTTTCAGCGGAACCGCCCGCTCTCCGATCCGCTCCCCCGCGAGGGACCAGTCGATCGCCGCGCTCGCAGGGGACACGTACGGCTCGACGACGATGTGGCACCGCGGCGTCGGGCACCGGTAGACGTACTGGCTCCGGTACCGCCCCCACCTTTCGGTGCGCTTGAACACCTGCATCGCCTGGACGTCGGTGCTGCACTGCTCGCACCACGCCAACGGGCGAGGTTCAACGTTCGGCGCCTTGTTCCCCTTACGCCAGAACACGATGTACAACCGATCCCGACTCTGCGGTGCCCGCGGCGCCTTCTGCGTCGGGGCGTGCATCGAGTTGAGGAACACGGTGCGGTGCTCGTAGCCGAGCGAGGTCATGGCGGACAGCCAGGCCGACCACAGTTCCCATCGGGCGGCGTCCACGACGTTTTCGACGATGATCGACTCGTACCGGTGGTGCTCGGCGAACCGGACGACGTCCCACATGGTTGCGCGAGACCGTTCCGCAGCCGGATCAGGCTTGTCCCACAGGGTGGGTTGAGCACGCTTTACGCCCTTGGCCACCGAGTGATTCGTGCACTCCGGCGAGGCCCAGAGGATCGACGATCGCGGGTAGCGGCGCGGGTCGACTTGGGAGATGTCTGCGCAGTCGTGGCCGACGTCGGGGTAGTTCGCTTGGTGGGTGTCGATGGCAAGCGACCAGTGGTTCGCGGCCATGACGACCTGGACGCCGTCGACCTCGTGCGCGCCCTGGCTCGATCCGCCGGCGCCGCAGAAGAGGTCGGTGATGGTGAGGGTCATGCTGCTTCTCCAAGGTCGAGGGAGGGAGTCCAGTGGCCGCAGTCGTCGAGGAGGACGACGCCGTGCCAGGCGAGCCGGACAGGGACTTCGAGGGGTGACTGCCACGAGCGAACGACGTAGCCGCGGAGGGCGGCCTTGGCGGGGTGCTCGGTGATCCAGTGGTGGCAGGTCGAGCACACGTGCAGCCCGTTGGCCGCCGTCCATTTCCCGCCCTGCGAGCGGTTCTTGCGGTGGTGCCACTCGGCGGCGTGGTTGTGGCCGCAGCGCTCACAGGCGCCACCAGAACGGGCGTAGACGAGGGCTCGGGCTGATCGCTCGCTCATGCCGCACCACCAAACAACGTGTCCTGCGGCTCCCGGTTCGACCACAGGACCTCAGTGCGGTCCTGCCTGGTGCCGCCCTGCCCGGTCATGGTGTTGATGCGGGTGGCGTGCCATCCGTCGTAGAGCTCGGTGTAGAGCGGGCTGTCGTAGCCGGACAGCACGACCGAGGCACGGCAGCCCCGGAGCGCGGCCGCGAGTTCGCGGTGCTCGGTCTCGCTGCGCATCTCGTGCACGTACCCGCCGGACACACGCGACGACCCGAGGTAGGGCGGGTCGACGTAGAGCAGCACGTTCGGCGAGCGCCCGTACCGCTCGATGAGCTCCAGCGCAGGCTGGCACTCCAGGCTCACGCCGACGAGGCGTTCCGCAGCCGCGAAGATGCGCCCGATGTAGCCAGTCAGGTAGTCCGGCATCGACGTCCCGGACCCGGCGGGGTCGACGTAGTGCCGCCACCCGGTCGACGTGCGGATCCCTCCACGTCCCTGAGTGAGCTGCACCCACACCCGCCGAGCGCGCTCCAGCTCGTCGACGACGGGTTCGTAGGCTGCGCGATGTTCACCGCGGGAGTGGGGCGTCAAAGCGCACGCCCGCGCCAGGTCGAGCGGCTGGTCCCGCAGGACACGCCAGAACGTCATCAAGCTGGCGTCGAGGTCGTTGACGGTTTCCATCGGCGACCGACCCTTGGCCAGCAGCACGGCCAGGCTGCCTCCGAAGGGTTCGACGTAGTGCTCGTGCGCGGGCAGATGGGACACGATCCGATCAGCGAGCCTCGTCTTGCCACCGAAGTAGGCGATGGGCGGGGCGCTCATGCCGACCACCCCGGCGTGGATGCGGTGAACCGCATCTCCTCCTTGAGGTTGCTGTTGATCGCACGCCCGATCTCGGACCGGTCGCGCAGCGCCTTGAGCTTGTCCTTGCTGGCCTCGACGAGCTGCTCGTGTGCCTGCACCGCGTACCAGGAGTCGATGGTCTGCTCCTCAGCTCGGCGGCGGCGGAAGTCCATCGAGCCCTGGGTTCCGAGGAAGGCGCGGGCGAACTCCAGCCGGTGAGTTCGCAGCAGCCCGGCGTACTCGCCTCGCAGCCGGACGAGCTCCTGCGTCTCGGTGTCGATGTCCTGCTCGATCTGCCACAGCGTCGCCGCGGCCTGGGCGGGGGTCAGGGGTGCGCTCATGCCGCACCGACCACGTGTCCGCGCCCATAGCGGTGGGAGCATTCGGCGCATTCGGCGCCGCGTACCCATCCGGGGTACCCGATTCCGTCGTGGTTGGGGCTCATGACGACGTCGCGGTAGCGGTCTCCGGTACGGATCACGCGTCGGTCACAGGTCATGCAGCGCCGCGCTCGGCGGCTCGTTCGTGTGGTTGCGCGGATCACGACTGGCTCCTTCCTGGGCATCCGATCCAGCGGCCGATGCGCCCCGCGTGGCGGGACTTTCGTTCAGCAGGCCGGGTGCCGACGTGGGTCATGCGCTTCGCCTTGGCAGCGCGAGACATCAAGGACGGGAGGACGTTGGGGTCGTGGGGCTCGACGCCCTCAGGGATGCGGCGCCGAACGTCCTCGGCGGTGAACTCAGTGCCCTCGTGAATCAGCTCTGCGAGAGCGCGTTCCGCGTGCCACAGGAAGTCCCGGTGCGGCGCGGTCGCGGCGGCGAGGTTGCTCTCGACGCCCGCGAGTTGGAGCTGTTCCCCCGTGGTCATAACGCCTCCTGCCGGATGGACTCGCGAAGCCGCCGCAGTTCGGCCTTGCTGACGTGGAGCCGGCGGGCGATGTCGTTGTCGCTGGATCCAGCAGCGGTGAGCCGTTGGACGACCGCGATGCGCTCGGACCTGGTGAGCGGGCGGCCGACGGGCTCCCGCCCGCGCACTGCCCGCTCCACCGCGACCTCGTCGAGCCACTCGTCACCGGGTCGGGGCCGCCGGGAGCTCGGCTGCGCGAGGTGCGGCGGCGGATCGCGGCGCAGGACCACGGGGATCGCCCAGCGACCGCCTCGGCGGGTGCGGCGGATGTCGTGCAGGTACTTCGTGTCGCCGACGAGGGGCTTCATGCGGCCTCCTCCGCCAGCTGAACCCGGCCCTCCCGCAGGGAAGTCGCGAAGTCGCGCATCGCCTTGATGTCCGTCTCGGTGTTCAGCGACGTCCCGGTGGTTGTCTCGTAGCTGCGTCCCACCGCCTTCGGATCCAGGCGCCGCGCCTTGCAGACGTTGAGGATCTGAGCGCGGGCCTCATCCGCAGTCGACGGAGTCGGCTGCTTGTTCGGCGCGTCCGAGCGGTCCTCGGGGTGGGCCGGCTCCTTCTTCCACAGGTCCAGCGCAACCCCGAACCGCATGGCCGCGTTCCGAAGCGCGTCGCCGATGGTTTCCTTGATCGCGTCGCCGCCGCGCTTCCCGTCCGGGTGCCCGTACCCCATGCGCGTCGTGCCGCACACCGTGAGCCGAATCCACATCCCGTTGTTGCCGTCGAACGCAGGCAGCCCGTTGGCGTCGAAGGCGAGCGGCTCCCAGTTCCACTCGGAGTCGACGGACAGCAGCCTGTCGGTCAGGTCGGCGTGCCCGACGAAGTCCAGGTGAATGTGAGCCGGGGAGATCCAGGAGTTGCAGATGTCGCACTTTGACTTGGTGTGGCGGTCGCACCTCTTGTCCCGGCATGACGAGCAGGTGACACGAGGGAGCTTGCCGATCTGCTCTGGCGGGAACGGTGCGCGGAGCTGCTTCTGCTGTTCCTCGTTCATGCGGCTGCGCTCCCGTGGAGTTCGTGGATGGTGCCGTCCACGTCGAGGACTCCGGCGGCGAGCATCGCGGTGACGATCTGCTCGGCCTCGGGTGTCGGGCGGACGGTGATGTACGGGTCGCCGTTGCTGACGGCGATGCCGGGGACGTCGAGCTCCCCGTCGGGTGCGACGGGTTCGCCCGCCTTCTTGGCGAGGTCGAGCAGCACCCGCTCGAACGCCGGGCGGATGACGGGCTTGTGCTCGACTTCGGTCGGGTAGTGCTCGGCGACCCATGCCGCGAGTGCGTCGGGGTTGGTGACTCGCGCACTGGTCTTACCTTCGGCGGCGGAGACGGCGGCGATCTTCTGCCCGTTGTAGGTGGCGGTGATGCGGTCGCCGGGGTCCATCCGTCCAAGGCCGTTGGCCTTGGCGGCGTCGCTGGCCTGCTTGACCTTGTCCAGGAGCAGGCGGAGGACGGCGATCTGGAGTGCGGTGTTCTTGGTGCTCATGCCGCAGCACCGCCCTTGACCTGCTCGCAGTGCTCACGCCACGGGCGCTCGACTTCCTCGAACGGCTTGTTCTCATTGGCGTCGAGCAGCCAGCTCTCCCCGCAACGGCACTCGATGACCCACTGGCGGGCTCCGGTCCGGCCGACGCAGTGGAACGTTCCGGCATGGCGGCTGTACCTCTTGCCGCTGGCATCGCAGCGCTGCCGCACACCCCGATAGGCCCAGTGGTGCTCGGCGACGGTGTCGTCCTTGCGGACGTTGACCTTCTTGCCGCAGTCGTCGCACTCGACTCGCTCGGTCATGCTGCCTCCAAAAGGGCGTGCGGCATCGCGCCGCGAAAGCGGTGAATGGTGTGGTGAATCCGGTCGCGACCGATCTCGTCGTTGTCGGTCACGGCCTCGCGAAACGCGAACTCCAGGCAGTCATCGCAGGCCCGGAGCAGGCCGAACTGCGTGGACACCGGCTCCCACGAGACCTCGTGGACAGCGGGTTCGCCGCAGTTGTCGCAACCCTCGGCGTAGTGAGGATCATCGACGTGGTGGACGTCGGCGGAAGCCGCGTCCTGCCAGGTCATGCAGAGTCGGGGTGCCTGATCGGGTCGTCGGCGCCAGCGAGGTAGTCGTCCAGAGCCTTGATCGAGATGATGTAGGCGCGTCCTGTGTTCCGCGACGGAATCTCGCGGGTCGCCAGCAGGCGCCGCATTTGTTTCTCAGTAAGCCCCAGGTAGCGGGCGGCTGCTCGGACGCCGAGTGCTTGCGGCTGAATCCGGTCGGGGTCAGTGATGATCGACGTCATGCCGCGTCCCCCTCTTCGTCCTGAGCGCTGCGGATCTGCTCCAGCAGCTCACGCGCCTCGACTTCGGTGAGCTCGGAAGCGCGAGGCTCCAACAGGCTCACAGGGACGTTGAGCGCACGGGCAAGCTTGAGCCGGATCGGCGGAGTGGCCTTACGCCTTCCCGATTCCAGCAGGCTGATCGCCGCCTGGCTGAGTCCACTGACTGCGGCCAACGAGTGCTGACTGTGCCCGTCCTTCTCGCGGATGACGCGGAGGGTGTCCCACGGGCGGGGGCTGAAGTTCCTCATGGTGTCCACTGTATGTCATCAAGTGCAATCAGGCAATATCTCCGGAGATCTTTAGGGCTCAAACGCAATTGACCTGCGTCAACAAGCCGTGAACATGCAGTTGACAACTTGGTAGATCTAGTGGAGATGCGACATGCTGAGCACTATGTCCGAGCAACAACGGTCGTGGCCGCTAGGCCCGGCCCTGCGACGCGCCCGCGAAGACGCCGGCCTATCCCAGCGTGCCGCAGCGCGGAGCGCTGGTTTTTCGGTGACCGTCTGGTCTCAACTGGAGACCGGAGTAAGAAGTGTCGGTCACGGGCAAGCGGTGCCAGCCAGCCCGCGGCCCGATACCGTCAGAGCTGCGGCGCAGACCGTCGGCCTCGATCCGAACGAGGCGCTTCAACTCGCTGGGCTCCCGCCAGTGTCCCTCGACGATAAGGCCGGACCGCCTACTGTCTCCCAGCGCCGACACCTCGAACGATGGTCACAGCTATCCACGGAGCAACAGCGAGCGCTGGAACTCATCATCGTGTCGATGCTCGACGCTCCCCCACCGGACAGCAGCACGGACGCCACCTTCGTGACGTCCGTGCACGCGACCGACTCCGACCTGGAGGAGTCCTACTCCGACGACGCGGGGCCCGAGCTGCGCGTTCGCCCGTAACGCGAAGTGCACGCGGCCCTCGAATCAGAGAGGGCCGCGTGCAGCAGCGCTACCTGATCCCCCGGCCCCGTGCAGCCGATCGGGCTCATGGTCGCCATCCGGACGCGTTCGGGAAACGTCCGATGGCGGAACCGCACGGCACAGGTGACCGCATCCAGCCGCTCGTCGCCCGTCGTGGCGTGAGCCTGCACGTAGTTCTCAACAGCAACCCGGAGGAAGCCCGCCGGGTCGTCGATCATCATCTCGTCGAGGTTCACGCCGAGCCCCCAATGTGGTGGTCGAAGGAGACGGCAGCTCCCCGTTGCTGCCCACGGTGCGTGGTCGCCGAGCCCAACGTGGGTGACGTCGAACGACCGTCCGTGTCCACCATTATGCCGCAGTGTGGTCGGCAAATAGGTCATGGTCGAACACGAGTTCATTTCACCTCTGCGCCATGCGGGGCTGCAATGGTCCGTGCGGGCGACTCACGGGGAGTGACGCTAGGACTGTCGGGAGTAGGCGGCATCCAGCGCGTCGGCGGCGGCAGGGTTGGACTGTCCACGACCCATGTACACCCGCTGTGTCATCGACGGGTCCGCATGCCCCAGCAAGTCGGCAACCTTCCGTGCGGACTGGCCGCTGTCATCGAGGATCGTCGCCGCAGTCTTGCGGAAGACGTGCGGGTTGACCCACCGGTAGTCGATCTCCCACTTGTCGTAGATCTTCTGGAGCGCGGCGCGCCAGGAGCGGCGTACGTTGTTGGGCTGGCGCCATCCGAGGGATTGCGACGGGAACACCGGCTCGTCAGGGTTCGCCCCGTCGGGGCGGCGGAGCTCCAGCAGGACGACGACGAACAGCGGCAGGTCGATGATGCGGTTCGCGTTCTCCGTTTTGCCGCCGTGGCGCTGTACGCCTTCGGTATGCACGTGGACCAGGTTGCCCGTGACATGCAGGGATCGCGGCGGGAGCGTTTCGCCGTCAACCGAGATGGCGCTGTCGGTGAGGTTGAGGTCCTGCCAGCGGATCGCCACGGCCTCGCCGATGCGGACTCCGGTCCCGAGCATCAGGCGGACGATGTCGGGGATCTGGGAGTGGCGGAAGTAGGGATCGGTACGAACGAGCGTGTCGATGCAGGAGAGGAGTTCGGTTCGCTCCTCGTGGGTCAGTGACCGGACCTTCTTGCTGCCGCCCTCGATCGGCGAGAGGTCACCGACGGGGTTCGAGGTGATGAGCTTGCGGCGGATGCCGTAGCCGAGGACTCCCCGGATCACCTTGCGGATGTGCCGACGGTAGGACGCAGAGTAGCCCTCCTCTTCGAGCTCGTCGAAGAGGTCTTCGAGCAGGGGTGCATCGATCTCGTTGAGCCTGATCCCGCCGATGCGGGGGATCAGGAAGTTGTTCAGCGTGCGCCGGTAGTTGTCGTAGGTGGTCTGGGCGCGCTTGACCTTGACCCGCTTCTCCAGCCAAGGCGCCCCGAGCGCCTCGAAGGTCGCCGCGGCTGTCAGGTTGGCTCGCTCATCCGCGAGTCCGGCGAGAAAGGCCGTGAGGGCGCGTTTGGCCTTCGGCTCGCTCGGTCCGGATCGTTCGATGGGCCGGGTTCGTCCGTCCCGTCCGCGGTAGTTGGTGACGGCCCGCCATCCGGTCGCCGTCTGGTAGGTGCGGATGGTGCCGTGGGTGCCGATCTGGAGTGGTGGCCGAGCCATCGCAGGGTCTCCCGTCGGGGCGTTTTCGGGGGCTGATCATGCAGTAAAGCATGGATTTTGCATGGTTCAGCGTACCGCTCGCCTGCGACAGGTCGCGTTGACCTGCGATTTATGGTGCCCCCGGTCGGGATCGAACCGACACTCGGACGAGTTTAAGTCGTCTGCCTCTGCCAGTTGGGCTACGGGGGCTGGGCCTCAGCGCGCGACCGAGGAGGTCCTCGGGAGCGGGCCGAGCCGTAATGGTGCCGACCGGCGCTGGACCGTTCGCCACCGCCGGTTCGGACGCACCGACTCTGCCCCCGGTTCCCACCGCTCGGAAGCCGCCGAGCAGAGCAAGCCGCTCCCCCCGGTGCGCGGCGACCGGCGGTCCGTGCGGCCGGCGATCACCGGTCCCACCTCGGCGCCGAGGTGGTCGCCGCGAGGTGCTCGTAGCGTTCGGCGACCCAGCGGTGCACGGCGGTGGAGACCGCGTCGTCCTGAGCCCGGTGCTCGAACCAGCGCCAGTCGCAGTTCACGTTGACCTCCAGGAACACGTGGTCGGACTCCGCGGCGAGCAGGTCGAACGCCGCCACGTGCAGCCGCCAGAAGCGGCACAGCGCCAGCAGCCGCGTCGCCAGACCCGCGGGCAGCTCGACCCGCTCCACGACCACCGAGTCCGGGTCGACCCACAGCTGCGCCGGATCGAGCTTGTCCACCCGGTAGCCGATGACCTCGTCCCCGACGACGAAGGCGCGGATCTCGTGCTCGGAGCCGACGTACTGCTGCACCAGCACCGGGGCCGGCTCGCGCGCTTCCGCGGAGTGCCGGATGTCCAGCGGCCGAGGGAAGAGCCCGCGCAGCGCGCCCGGTTCGGGTTCGAGCATGTGGTGGCCCGCGGTCTTGACGATGCACTGGCCGCCGCCCGGGCGGTTCCGGCCCGGCAGCGTGGTGACCGCGGTGCGCGGCACCCGGAAACCGAAGGAGGCGGCGTCTCGCAGCTGCGTGAGCCGGTCCAGATGCGCGCTGGAGCGCACCGGGTTGATCTGCTCCCAGTCGGCGCGGCCGGACAGCCAGCCGGACACCGCGCGCCACTGCTCGCGGACGTAGGCGCCGTGCACGGTCGTCGGGTCCACGGGCAGCGCCGTGATGTCGAAGTGCCGCCGCCACACGACGATCGGCCGCAGCAGCCAGCGTTCGAGCTCGATCAGCGGGGTGTCGGTGTAGACGGTGAGCGCGATGTCCAGGCACCGGTCGGCGTCGATGCGCACCATCCGGATGTTGCGTTCCGCCAGCGCGAGCGAGAGCTCGTTCATCTCCATGTCCGCGGCCCGCGCGAGCACCAGCACGCACGGGATCGGATCGCCGTCGCCGTCGTCGACCAGGTCCGCGCGGTGCACGCGCTCCTGGAAGTCGAGGCTGGTGTCGGCGGAGCGGAAGAAGTAATCCTGACCTTGCAGCAGCAGCGGCCCGGGACGGAAGTCGGCGGCGGCGGGTCCGGTCGTGGGGCCGAACGGGTGCGCGAAGTCGTCCGCCGCCCCCTCGGTCATACCCCGGTCCTCCTGCGGTGCCGCCATCACCGGTGCGCGAATGGTCCGGCGGGTGCTGCGCTCGGTCAGTCGTCCTTCTTGCGGAACACCTCGGAAGCGGCCTGGTACTCGGCCGCGAAATCGGCGAGCGGGCCGTCCTGCACTTCGTCGCTGCGCAGCAGAGCCGCAAGTTCCTGGAGAGTCAAAGGATTCACCCCTTCCCCAACTGAGGCATCCTTTTGAGTGACGACGCCCCGACAGTCTTCGATTACCCGCTACTCATTGTCAAGGGTAGCGGGTCACCCGATCGCCTGCACGGAGCAGCCCCCACTCGTATGCGAATCACCGCGTGCTCATGGAGCACGCGGTGATCACCCGGAGTGCGGTCAGCTTGCCGCGGCCCGCTCGAAGTCGGCCTTCGGATTCTGGATCTGACCCATCGACACGGCTTCCCGCTTGAACAGGAAAGCCAGCGTCCAGTCGATGACGATCCGCATCTTGCGGTTGAAGGTGGGCATCCGGCTCACGTGGTACGTGCGGTGCATGAACCAGGCGACGAAGCCCTTGGCCTTGAACCCGTAGACGTCGGCGACGCCCTTGTAGAGCCCGAGGCCCGCCACCGAACCGGCGTAGGCGTGGCGGTACTCCTTGGTGGACTTGCCACGCAGCGACGCCAGCAGGTTCTTGCCGAGCTGGTTCGCCTGGCGCACCGCGTGCTGCGCGGACGGCGCGCAGGTCGCGTTCGGGTCGGTGTCGGCCTTCGAGAGGTCCGGCACCGCCGAGCAGTCACCGGCGGCCCACACGTTCGGCAGACCCTCGACCTGGAGGTGCGAGGTGGCCCTGATCCGGCCGCGCTCGTCGAGCGGCAGGTCGGAGTTCTTCAGCACCGGGTTGGCCTTGACACCCGCGTTCCACACCAGCGTGTCGGTGTCGAACTCGGTCCCGTCGGAGAGCACGGCGTGCCCGTTCTCCACCGACTTCAGGAAGGTGTTCAGGTAGACCTGGATCCCGCGCTCTTCCAGGGCCTTGACGACGTAGACGCCCATCTTCTCGCTGACCTCGGGCATCACGCGCCCGGCGGCCTCGACGAGGACCCACCGCATGTCCTCCGGCGAGATGGACTCGTAGTAGCGGGTGGCGTAGCGGGCCATGTCCTCCAGCTCCGCCAGCGCCTCGGCTCCGGCGAAGCCGCCACCGACGAAGGTGAAGGTGAGCAGCCGCTTACGCAGCTCCTCGTCGGAGGTGTTGGCCGCCGCGTCCATCTTCGCCAGCACGTGGTTGCGCAGGTAGATGGCTTCACCGACGGTCTTGAGGCTGATGCCTTGTTCCGCCAGGCCGGGGATGGGCAGGAGTCGGGACACGGAGCCCAGCGCCACCACGAGCACGTCGTAGGGGAGCTCTTCGGGACCCGTCTGCGGGTTCTCGATCGTCACGACCTGGTCGGCGTGCTTGATCTCGGTGACACTGGCGGTGATCACATGACACCGCTTCAGGACTCGTCGCAGTGGCGCTACCACGTGGCGAGGCTCGACCGAGCCCGCCGCCGCTTCCGGTAGGAAGGGCTGGTAGGTCATGTGCGGCTGAGGATCGACCACGGTGACGGAGGCTTCACGACGTCCCAGCTTGGACTGAAGCTGAAGCGCCGTGTACATGCCGACATAGCCGCCGCCGAGGATGAGAATCCGGGTGGGTTCGGATTTACCAGCCATGCCGATATGGTCGCACCACTGGAATGGGACACGGTCCGCAGACCCCCCCTAATGTGACGCCAGTCGCGCGTGGCACTGATCACGATCGACGCGCTGTGCGCGGGCGGCTGCGCTCAGTATGCGGATCCGTCGAGCGGGAGGGCCGGAGTGCTCGCCACCCTACCGACTTTTCCGGCCGGATAGCCACCTCGCCGCAGCATCTTCTGCATTCCCGGGAGTTCGACGCCGGATCACCGCTCACCCGCGTTGACCAGGCACAGCACCGGGAACGAGCGCTTCGCGCGAGCGCGGACGGTGCCGTCGGGCCGTTCGCCCCGATCAAGAAACCGGTGCTCACAGGCGCTGAACCGGTACGGCGCAACGGATTCGCCACACCCGCCCGACCGGAGCGGCTCCGGCAACGGCTCACGCCTGCACCACGGCGATGCCCCGTCTACCGACCGCACGAGGCCCGATCTCCTCGCACGCGGGGGAATCGGCGGCCGAGCCGAGGTCGCCGCCGAGTTCCGCCGACACCCGGTCACCGCCACCTCCTGCCGGGTCCGTGAGCCCCGAGAGCAGGTGGCGCATGCCGTCCGGATCCTCGGTGAGCAGCACGACCGGACGAGCGAGCCCCAGCGCGACCGCCGCGACCATCGCGTCCACTGTGGAGTTGACCCGGTGGCCCGCCGCGCCACCGGTGGTGCAGTTCCCGCCGAGACGGGCGTCCTCCGGACGCACCGGGAGGACCTTGATCCGATCGAGCACCGCCGCGAGCTCCGACCCGGCACCGGAACCGAGCATCGCTTCGGCGAGCGTCACCGCGCTGATGACCACGTGGGCCCGGCGTGCGCGGGCGATCTCGACGTGCCCGCGGACGCGCACGTCACCGGCCGCGAGCTTGCGCACGGCAGCGGCGTCGAGCAGGAGCGTGCCGCCCGCGGCTATTCGTGGTCGGGCCATGCACACCTCGCCTCCTCCAGCACCGCCGACGGCACCGGTCCGTGTTCGCGTTCGAGCAGGTCGGCGAGCTCGGCCAGCAGATCCAGCTCCAGCTGCCGCGCGACCGCATCCGTGACGTACTGACTGAACGCGCCGCGCCCGACCCGCTGCTGCACCGCAGCCGTCAGGTCCTCCGGGATCGACACGCTCACCTTGCGCGCCCGACCCGACGACCGGATCTCCCCGGACGCTGCGGGGTGCACGACGTCAACGCCCCCTGGCGGCACCCCGGCCGACCGGTACCGCCCCACCAGCTCCGCCAACCGATCCGCGAACTCGGGCAACCGCCGCCCTTCGAGATCGGACGGCGCCGCGCCACCTCGTCCCTCTCGCTCCGCTCGCATACTCACATGCTACCGGCGGTGGCAACATCCGATCCACCCGAAGAACACTCGATCACCCCGTCGAGTGCCCCCGCAGACGGCGAACGCATGTATATTGCATGCACATGGTGGCCTTGCAGATTCGCGACGTACCCGAGGACGTGCGTGACACGTTGGTCGACAGAGCGCGCGCGCAGGGGCAGTCCCTGCAGGCGTACTTGTTGTCGCTGGTCGAAGCCGAGGCGCGCCGTTCGGAGAACCGAGCCGTCCTCTCCCGCTTCTCCGGCCGGTCGGACGGGAGCAGGGTCGCAGCGGGCGATACCGCCGATGAACTCCGCGGCATGCGCGACGAGCGCGGGCTCGACGAGAACGGCGGCGGCTAGTGCTGGTCGTGGACGCATCGGCGCTGGCCGATGCCCTGCTCGACGACGGTCCAGCAGGACGTCGGGCTCGGGAAGCACTGGCCACCGACGACCACTGGGCGGCGCCTTCGCACCTCCCCGTTGAGGTCATGTCCGTGATCCGCGGTCGGCTGCTGGGCCAGAAGATCACCCTCGAACGTGCTGAAGACGCCATGACCGCTCTGGTCGACATGGCGGTGGACGAGGTCGGCCCCGCGCGGATCCTCCCCCGCATGTGGGAGCTGCGCGGCAACATCACCGCGTACGACGCCGCATACGTCGCGGCCGCAGAGCTGCTGGGGTGCCCGCTGCTGACTGGAGATCGCAGGCTGTCCCGCGCTCGTGGTGTCCGTTGCGAGATCCGAACGATCTTCGACGCCTAGTTCGCCCTCGCTTCGGTGCTGCCGTTCGCGTTCGGGTCGTTGGCGCGGGTCAGCGGGGCTCGCACGTCGGAGGACGGTGCGGTGGTCGTGGTCGACGATCCGCACCCGGAGTTCGCCGCGGCGCTCCGCGACGTGCGGTGAGGTCAGATCCCGGCGAGCTCGCGGGCGCGGCGCAGCACGTCGCGCAGCATCTCCGGGGTGAGCGTTCCGGTGAAGGTGTTCTGCTGGCTCACGTGGTAGCAGCCCAGCAGGTTCAGATCCGCGCCGCCGTCCCGCGCCGGTAGCACCGCCTCCGCGCCATGACCGAACTTCGGGCGCGGCGACGGGACCGCCCAAGCCGCGTCGTGCAGCACCGGCAGCACCGCCTGCCAGCCGAAACCGCCCAGCACCAGCACCACCCGCACCGTGTCCCGCAGCAGCACCAGTTCGCGGGCCAGCCACGGCCGGCAGGTGTCCCGCTCGGCCGGGGTCGGCTTGTTCGCGGGCGGCGCGCACCGCACCGGCGAGGTGATCCGGGTGCGGTGCAGCACCAGGCCGTCGCCGAGCCCGTGCGCGTGCGGCTGCGACGCCAGCCCCACGTCGTGCATCGCCCGGTAGAGCACGTCCCCGGACCGGTCACCGGTGAACATCCGGCCGGTCCGGTTCGCGCCGTGCGCCGCCGGTGCGAGGCCGACGACCGCGATCGCCGCGTCCGGCGGGCCGAACCCGGGCACCGGGCGCCCCCAGTAGGTCTGGTCGCGGAACGCCGCCCGCTTCTCCCGCGCCACCTGCTCCCGCCACTCCACCAACCGGGGGCACGCGGTGCAGCGCGCGATCCGCTCGTCCAACACGCCCAGTTCGCGGGCACCGCGGGCCGCTGCGGCGGGATCGGTGACGGGATCGTCGACCAGCTCGGAGATCACGCCTCCACGGTCGCAGAAACCTCGCCGTCCCGCGGGTTCCGGCACGTAGAGTTCGGTCATGGCAGCCACCGAAACGAGCACCGGCGAAACCGGGCAGGAAACGACGACGGCCCCGGCCGAACCGACCGACGACCTGGTCAGCACGCACCACACGATCACCGCGGCGGGCGGTGAGCTGTCCTACACCGCGACCACCGGCCGCATCGTGCTGCGCGAGGAGGTCACCACCGACGGCAAGTTCGACGGGCTGAAGGCCAAGGCCGAGGTGCACCTGACCTCGTACGTCGTCGACAGCGCCGAACCGCGCCCGGTGACGTTCGCCTTCAACGGCGGTCCCGGTTCGGCGAGCGTGTGGCTGCACCTGGGGGTGCTGGGGCCGCGCCGCGTGCTGTCCGGGGACACCGGATCGCTCGCCGCTCCGCCCTACGGGCTCGCCGACAACCCGGAGACCCTGCTGGCGGAGAGCGACCTGGTGTTCATCGACCCGGTCTCCACCGGGTACTCGCGGGCCGTCAACGGCGGCGAGCCCGCGGACTTCCACGGCTACCAGCGGGACATCGAGTCCGTCGGCGAGGTCATCCGGCTGTGGACCTCGCGGAACGGGCGCTGGATGTCGCCGAAGTACCTGGCCGGCGAGTCCTACGGCACGCTGCGCGCAGCGGCGCTGGCCGAGCACCTCCAGGACAAGCACGGGCTGTACCTGAACGGGCTGCTGCTGATCTCGTCGGTGCTGGACATGGGCACCATCCGGTTCACCGAGGGCAACGACCTGCCGCACGTGCTGTACCTGCCGACGTACGCGGCGATCGCGCACCACCACGGCAAGCACGGCGACCGGCCGCTGCCCGAGGTGCTGGAGGAGGCGGAGAAGTTCGCCTCCGGCGACTACGCGTGGGCGCTGTCCCGCGGCGCGCGGCTGCCCGCGTTCGAGCGCGCCGACGTCATCCGCCGCACCGCCGAGCTCACCGGCCTGTCCGAGGACTACGTGGACCGGGCGAACCTGCGCATCGAGCACCTGCGGTTCTTCACCGAGCTGCTGCGCTCCGAACGCCGCACCGTGGGCCGGATGGACGGGCGCTTCGTCGGCTGGGAGCCGGACGCCGCGGGCGAGCGGATGACCGACGACCCGAGCGTCTCCGGGATCATCGGCGCCTATTCCGCGGCCATCAACCACTACCTGCGCCAGGAACTCGACTACGCCAACGACCTGCCGTACGCGTTGCTGAGCAATCGGGTGCAGCCGTGGTCGTACAAGGAGTTCGAGGGTTCCTCGGTTTCGGTGGTGGACAAGTTGGGTGCCGCGATGCGCACCAATCCGCACCTGCGGGTGCACGTCGCCGCCGGGTACACCGATGGCGCCACACCGTATTACGCGGCGGAGCACGTGCTGGCCCGGCTGCCCATTCCCGAAGAGCTGCGCGACAACATCGAGGTCCGCTACTACCCGGCGGGCCACATGATGTACGTGCACGAGCCGTCCCGCGTCCAGCAGTCCGCTGACCTGGCCGAATTCATCCGCCAGGGCGGCTAGCGGCAGCCCCGGGGGGGGGCGGGCCCCCCCCCCCCGGCCCCCCGGGCCCCCCCCCCGGCGGGGCCCGGGAACGCGGGGGGGGGGGGGGGGGGGGGGGGGGGCCCGGCGCGGGGGGG